>JAHJIQ010000065.1 GCA_018823285.1 Pseudomonadota bacterium | reverse complement strand
TGCGCAATGGTCTGGACATGTTTCCTTCATACCATATCAATCCTCAAAGGTCAAAAGCGGACTTGACCCCTTCCCCTTGACCCCTTCCCAGGTTCATCACATGATACCAGGCCCCGGGATATTCTATGCGCAATGGTCTGGACATGTTTCCTTCATACCATATCAATCCTCAAAGGTCAAAAGCGGACTTGACCCCTTCCCCTTCCCTTCCCAAAGCGCTTCCCTTCCCCTTCCCCTGAATATTTTCGGCACCATGTTGTTCATATTTGATCCGACCCGGGGCAGATCCGGGTATCTGCTGACAGCGGCCGTCAGCCTGTTTTTCGGCATCTGGATCGAAAAAGGGTTCGGCCTCATCATCCCCGGCTTCGTGCCCTCACCCATGGGAGAAGTCGTCGATTATGCACCGACTTTCAATGAGATCCTGATCACCCTCGGAGTCCTTGCGACAGGCGCCTTTGTGGTGACCATCCTGATTAAACCCGCCCTGAAAATCCTTTTAAGGTACAAGGAGAACGCTGTGTAGAATATCCGGTCTTTTCTGCTTAAGGAGCGATCGGACAACCACCAGTGAGGCTCTGGTATATAAGTGTCTCGGCTTTTCAGGGTCATCACCTGGGAAGAGCGAACCAGATGAAAACCGATAGCGCTTAATCGGGTAACTGATTGAGTGATTAAGCAGAAGTCAGCAGACGGCATAGTAGCCAGACGCCCATCGTAATGGTTGGGACAAGGTGAAGGCCTGAACCTAGGGAGAGATCCCCCCGGCTACCCGATTCGCTTTTCCCTATGCGTGATTGGGCATAGTTGAATGAAAAATTGGCTTCACGCTTTTCCAAGATTTTGAATCATTTGCAGCATGCCATAAATCATAATTTTTTTGTAGATTCAGCCATAACTCTGGGGTGGTGTCAAAAGCACGGGATAACCGTAAAGCCATGTCAGGTGTGACAGCTCCTCGACAGTTGATAATTTTCGACAGGGTTTTTCTCGAAACACCGAGGGTCGAAGCTATATCCTGAATTGTTATGGATAGTGGTTTCAGGTAATCTTCTTTCAGAATATTGCCGGGATGAGTGGGTTGTCTTTTTATTGAACTCATGAGACACCTCCTAATGATAGTCGTCGTAATCAACAATATATGCGTCGCCATTTTCAAACTCGAAAATAACACGCCAGTTACCTGAAACTCTGACTGAAAACTGATCTTTTCGGTCTCCACTCAGTGCATGCAGATTTGATCCTGGGTAATTCATATCTTTCAAATCATTTGCAGCATTCAGTCGATCTAAAATTCTTTCGAGTTTGCCAGCATGCTCAGGCTTTATACCTTTCTTTGTGCCGGTATAGAAAAATTGTTCCAGACCTTTATGTCTAAATGATTTGATCATGCACAAATTGTAACCCCACAGGTTACGCGTGTCAAATTATATTTTAGAAGCGAACGTCGTAATCAACAGAGAGTGCCGATCATGGATTATCTCCAATAACGACTTTCACACTGCGGGTATAAGGGGTATGGAAAGTTTAAAAGTACCGGTTATACCTGAGCCGTCACCCCGGCAGGCTGTAAACCGGGGTCCAGGATGGAATGGATTCCGGTTTACAGCCTGCCGGAATGACGAAAACTGAGAAACGGTATATCGGCAGTTTTCGAGCCCCGAAGTTTCGATGTCTCGCAAGCTCGCTTGTCGGTACGAGCAGGCAAGCGGCTCAACTAGCATAACTTTTATCAGCCTTAAACCCTGTTTTTCCTTTTCAGGTTCCTGAACCGCAGCCAGAGAAACAGGGTCAAGGCGACAACCAGGCCCCCGATCAGGATGACCAGTTGCTCAATGGTGAGGGTGGGCAGGCTTCGGACGATCATCACCTTGTTCATGTCCAGATACTTCTGTGCCGCGGCGAAGAACTGGTCGGGGGTGACCGCCTCGATCCGGACTTCGTGGTTGATGAATTTTCCATACGTTTTCAATTCGGCAATCGCCCCGGCATACAGTTCGGCAATCCCCGCGTTGGTTTCATAGCCGTTGGCCAGGCGCAGAAGAATGCCGGTCCGGGTCTTTTCTATTTCAGCGACCGGGACTTTTCCGGACACAACTTTTTCTGTTTCCTGCCGGATGATCTCAAGAGTGCCATCCAGTTTGTCAAAATCAACATCCCCGCCGATCCCGAAAACACCCCAGTGATCAAGCGCGTAAAACGAAGCTTCGGGCGAATAGGCCCAGCCCCGCTTGATCCGGAGTTCTTCCATGATTTTCCGGTCGAGGTATTCGGCGACCACGATGAGCGGGTAATGGTCGCCGTTCAATCGGCCGTCGGTCCTGAAAAAGAGCCCGGCGAACGCTTCCGTGTCGATGATCGGGGCGAAGGTGCCGTTGAATACCCGCGCCTTTTCAGGGAAAGGCAGGTCCCAATTGATTCTTCCGGGGGGCGGGGCTTTGGCAAGAGTTCCAAAACTGGATTTGATGCGGCCGAGAACCTGGTCCCGGTCGAACAGTCCGACCACGATGATCTGCAGGTTGGCGGGGACATAGAACGTTTTGTACAGTTGCAGAATGTCGTCCCTGGTGATCGCGTCGCAGTTTTCCAGGCCGAGAAAGTAGGCGTCGTTATTGGTCAGGGCCTCGCCGGCCATGACCGACGGGAATTTACCGACATCGTGGTCGTACAGCCATCGTTTTGCCGCCGAGGATCTGCCGCCGTTTTCCCGGTGAATGATCTCCCTGGTCAGTTCGAAATTTTCAGGGGTGTAGGTTGAATCGGTCAGGATTTCATAGAGGAGCTCGATGCCCCAGAGGGCGTGGTCGCTGTAAATGTCCAGTTCGTAAACGGTCTGGGTGTTCGAGGTTGTGGCGTTCCAGGCGCCGCCATGCTCCTTGACCATTTTCTCCAGCGCCGCTTCATTGTGTTTTGAAGTGCCGGTGAAGGACAGGTGCTCAAGGAGGTGCGGGGCGTGTTTTTTCCCTTTCCGGAAATCATCATGACCGACGCCGACGACGATGCGGATCGAGACGTTTCTGGCCTCCCCCCTCGGTTTGAGGATGAGTTCAAGGCCGTTTTCCAGGAGGATCCGTTCGGGAGTGTACAGGCCCGGCTGGCTGTAACCGTTCGCCGACAAAACCTCCGGCGAGGAAAAATTGACCAGGAGGATGGTCAGGAGAATGAAGAGCCGCAGCGATGTTCCGTTTCCGCACCCTGCCCCGCTTTTCATTTTCCGGTATCTTTCGGCTGGTCGGTGAAAACTGATTTGGTAGCGTCTTTCAGATCATGGCCGAAGTCCTTGAACCCCTGGCCGACCGCCTTGCTCCCCTCTTTGGCTTCCTGGCCGACCGCTTTTACGGATTTTTTGATGCTCCTGCCGACCTCCTTCGCCTCTTTTTTCGCCTCTCCGGGAACCTCTTTGGCGCTCTTTTTCGCTTCTTTTCCGACCCCTCTGAAGTAATGGCGGAGATCCCTGGCGATCTGTCGGCTGGAGTCATACACCCCGGCCCAGAACCCCTTTTCCTCCCGGATCTCTTTTTCTTTTTTGCCCTCTTTCTTTTCAATGGCGGCGGGCGCAGCCGGAGGCTTTACTTCACTCTTCTCCCAGAACCAGGCCGAAGCGGGGTTTGCGGCAAGTATCCCGAAAACTATCAAAATCCAGAACGCGTGGTTTTTCATGGTCAACCCTCTTGCTTGATAAAAACAATCTACCCGAGAAAATTGATTAAGAAAACAGTTTGCCAACCCCTTTATCCCTTTACGATCCATCCATTTTCCACCAAAAAAGCGGACCGGGGAAAACCCCGATCCGCTTTGGATAAAGCTCAGGTAAAAAAAGACTGACCTAGAACAATCCGGTGACCTTTGCGGTGACCGGATCAACGTCAATGCGGCGGAAGGCCGGATTGGAGCTGGTGCCGGGCATCAGGCTGATCGTTCCCGCGCAGGGGCAGAGGAACTTGGCGCCGGAATAGATCAGGATGTCCCGAACCGGCAGACGCCAGCCCTTGGGCACCCCTTTTTTGCTCGGATCGTGGGAGAGGCTCAGGTGGCTCTTGACCATCATGGTCGCGTAATCCGCGTACTGGGGATCTTTTTCCAGCATCTCGGCCTTGGCATTCGCCTCGGGCGACCAGTCAACCCCGTCACCGCCATAAACTTCTTTGGTGATCATCTCGACCCGGTCGCGGAGTTTCATTTCCAGCGGATAGAGGAACTTGAAGTTGTTCTCCTCGTTGCAGGCGTCGACGACTGCATCGGCGAACTCCAGAGCGCCGTCGCCGCCGAGTTCCCAGTGCTTGGATTCGGCGCAGCGGGCGCCGGCTGCCTCGGCGATCCGGCGAACAACCTTGCACTCTTCATCGGTGTCGGTGTAGAAGCGGTTGATACAGACCACCGGATTGATCCCGGCCTTGCGGATCACGTTGATCAGGTGGACCATGTTCTCACACCCCTTCTCGACCAGGCCGACGTTCTCCTTGGTGTAGGCATCATCCAGAGGTTTTCCGGCCACGACTTTCGGCCCGCCGCCGTGCATCTTCAGGGCGCGGATGGTCGCGGTGAGGACGGAGACGTGGGGTTTCAAGCCGGAGTAACGGCATTTCACGTTCCAGAATTTCTCGAAACCGATATCGGCGGCAAAGCCGGATTCGGTGATGTTGTAATCGAAAAGCTTCAGGGCGACCCGGTCGGCGATGATTGACGACTGGCCGACCGCGATGTTCGCGAAAGGTCCGGCGTGGACCAGGCACGGATTGTACTCGGCGGTGCACATCAGGGTCGGGTTGATGGTGTTCCGCATGAAGGCGGCCATCGCGTTGCCCACTTCCAGATCGCGACAGGTCACCGGCTTGCCGCTCTTGTCGAAGGCGACGGTGATGTTGTTGATCCTCTCCTTGAGATCAGCCAGATCGGTGGCGATGGAGAGAATCGCCATCAGCTCGGAGCCGACCGCGATGCCGAATTTGGACTGCATGGTAAAGCCGTCGGTCCGGCCGCCGAGACCGATCACGATGTTTCTCAATGCCTGGGCGCAGAAGTCGATGATCCAGCCCATCTCCACCCGGGTCGGGTCGATGTCGAGACGGCGCATGCCGGTCAGACGTTTCAGCTGCTCATCGTTGTAGTTCCGCTCGTGCTGCATGCGGGCGGTCAGGGCGACCATCCCGAGGTTGTGGGCGTTCATGATATCGTTGATATCGCCGGTGAGGCCCAGGGAGAACTCGGTCATCGGGATCAGGAGCGAATTGCCGCCGCCCGCCGCCGTCCCCTTGACATTCATGGTCGGGCCGCCTGATGGCTGGCGCAGGGCGCCGCCCACATTCATCCCCCTCTTGCCAAGGCCTTCCATCAGGCCGCAGGAAGTGGTGCTCTTTCCTTCGCCGAGCGGGGTCGGGGTGATCGCGGTGACCTCGATGTATTTGCCGTCCGGCTTGTCCTTAAGCCGGTTGATGATCTTCAGGAAATCGAGTTTCGCAAGCCTGCCCATCGGCAGGATCTCGTCTTTCTCGAGCCCTAATTTGTCGCGCCACTCCTCGGGGGTGGGCATGTTCTTCTCGGCAGCTTCGGATATCTGCCAGTCCGCCATTTCCACTGCGTTAAAAGCCATTGTCTCCTCCTTCTTGATTTTCGTTTTTTTATACCATTTATGAGTCAAACTTATTCCAGAACCGACCTGCCCGGCCGGTTTAAATAAACTATGGGGCGACCTTGAGATCGCCGAAGATGGCCGGGAACCGCCGGGAGAATTCTGCGAGCAGCGGGATCATGACCTCCCGCATGGAGGGCTCCGCCGCCTTGGTGGTCCGAAGTCTGAAGATATGGAGCCATTCGAGGAGATTGCAGTAGACGATCAGTTCGGTTTTGCAGGAATTCGGCAGCACCGTTCTTGCCGCCTGGGGAGACGAGGTCTCAAGAAGCTTCAGGTAGATCTTCTCGGTCTCTTTCATGGCCTTGACCCAGAGTTTGTATTCGGCGGTCCCCTCTTCGTAGAACATCGGCTTGATGAAGGTCACCTCCGAGCCGAATTTCTCGTCGTTATACCGGCAGTAGCGCTGGCTTTCCTGGAGAAAGGAACAGGGCCGGTGGCGGACGATCTCGTGGGTCACCGCCCGGTTGGTGAAGAATTTAACCCCGACATACCGGTGTTTGGCGAGAAGATTGACCGGAAGTTTGTCGACCTCCGCCAGCGGGATCTGTTCCACCTTCACCCCGGACTGGTGGACCACTCCCCTTTCGGGAACGATATCCCTGAAAAAGAGCGGGGTCTTTTCATAAAGAGTGCTGGTCATCGCCTTGATCAGCTTGACGTTGCCATGCTCCCGGTAGAGTTCGCGAAACGCCCGGACGCTGCCGGTAATGATCATCTCGGTTTTGGACGGGCGATCGATATGAACGAATTTGGGCTGGATGCTGAAAAACTGGGTGGCGAGGGTCTCCGAGTCGATCTCCACCCGCAGGGTGATCACCCCCATTTCGGCAACCGAGTTGTGGCCGTGCTTCAAGACCTTTTCAATGAAGGGCTCGGTGGACCCGGCCTCGATTTTATCTTCACTCTTGTAGCAGATCCGCCCGCAGGCCTCGATACGAACGGCCAGTGACTGGTTGTCGAGATCGTCCTGAATCTCAAAGGATGGCGGAATAACTTTCATGATTTTCCCTTCAATGGAATTGGTTGGTTATTTACAGCCGCAGCCGCAGCTTCCGGCCCCATCATCCTTCTTCATCGCCTCTTCCCAGAATGGCGACATGGCGCGCAGGTCGGCAATGATCTTCGGCAGGTGTTCAATAACATAATCCACATCGTCTTCGCTGTTGTAAACGCTCAGGCTGAAACGGATCGAACCGTGGGCCGCGGTGAACGGCACCCCCATCGCCCGCAGGACATGCGACGGTTCAAGGGAGCCGGAGGTGCACGCCGAACCGGAGGAGGCACAGATGCCGAAACGGTCGAGGTGGAGCAGGATCGCCTCCCCTTCCACATATTCAAAGCTGATGTTGCTGGTATTGGGCAGGCGGTCGATTTTATGACCGTTTAAAAGTGAGCGGGGAATTTTTTTGAGCAAAGCGGACTCAAGACGGTCGCGCAGGGCCCGGACCCTGGTGTTTTCGTCAGCCATCCGCGCCGCCGCGAGCTCACACGCCTTGCCGAGCCCGATAATCGACGCGACGTTCTCGGTGCCTCCCCTGCGGCCGCGCTCCTGATGGCCGCCGATCATGAAGGGCGCATAGGGCGTCCCCTTGCGGACGTAAAGAACGCCGACCCCTTTGGCTGCGTGCAGCTTATGGCCTGAAATCGACAGAAAATCCACCGGCACCTCCGCCAGGTTGATCGGGATCTTGCCCACCGCCTGCACCGCATCGGTGTGAAAGAGAATCCCCCGCTCCTTGGCGATGGCGACCATTTTTTCAATGGGAAAGATGACCCCCGTCTCGTTGTTGGCCCACATGATGCTGACGATGGCGGTCTCGTCGGTGAGGCTCTCTTCATATTTCTTGAGATCGATGGTGCCGTCGCATTCAACGGGCAGCTGGGTCACCCGGTGTTTGTGACCGGTCAGGTTGTCAAGGCTTTCGCAGAGATGCTTGACCGCCGGATGCTCGACCCGTGAAGTGACGATATGCCTTTTGCCGGGAAGGGCCTGCAGAGCGGAAAGAATGGCGGTTGAATCACTTTCCGTGCCGCAGCTGGTGAAGATCAGCTCATCCGGAGATGCGCCGATCAGCGCGGCGATTTTCTGTCTGGCGGAGGCGATCCTGCTGCCGACCTGCCCGCCGAAGGTATGCATACTGGAGGGGTTGCCGTAGAACTCGCTGAAATAGGGCATCATCTCTTCCAGCACCTCGGGAGCGACCCGGGTGGTGGCGTTATTGTCCATATAGACGATTCTGGCGGTTTTTTCCGAGATCATGCTCTGCCCTCCTCGACCACCAGGGTGTCAAGGACCTGTTCGCGCAGTTTCTTTTCCACGTACTCCTTCAGGGTCGTCTGCGATTTCAGACAGCTGCTGCAGGAGCCGCGCAGGGAAACGGTGACGAAATCGCCATCGACATCGATCAGCTCGATATCCCCGCCGTCCTTGCGCAGGGTCGGCCGGATCTCCCGGTCGAGAACATCCTCGATCATCTTGATCTTCTGGATATTGGTCATCCGTTTGGGGCGCTGGTCGGGTATAAAGGGCTGGATCCCTACCTTGCGGACCTCTTTAATGAGTTCCTCAAGCCGGTCGTGACATTTGCCGCAGCCACCGCCGGCCTTGGTGAAGTTGGTGATCTCCTCAACCGTCTGCAGATTGCTTTCCTGGATCGCCCTTTTCACTTCGAGGTCGGTCACGCCGAAACACTCGCAGACCACTTCACCTTCCGCCATGGGCAGGGTGACGCCGCGGTAATCGGCGATGGCCGCTTCCAGGGCCTCGCGGCCCATGACCGAGCAGTGCATCTTCTCTTTCGGCAGGCCGCCCAGGGCCTTGGCGATGTCCTCATTGGAAACTTTGGCGGCCTCGGTAAGGCTCATCCCTTTGACCAGTTCGGTAAGGACCGAGGAAGAGGCAATGGCGCTGGCGCAGCCGAAGGTCTTGAATTTCGCCTCGGTGATGATCTCGTTCTCATCAACCTTCAGGGTCAGTTTCAGAGCGTCGCCACAGGCCAGGGAGCCGACTTCACCGGTTGCATCGGCATTTTCGACCTCGCCGACATTTTTCGGGGTAAGAAAGTGCTGTTTTACTTCGTCTGTATATTCCCACATGGCTTTAGCAGCTCCTGAAAAAACTTGAAAAGGAAATGGATACTCATGGATGCCGGCCCTCTGAAAATGGCGCCGGCCTGTAAAATGATTCGTCATCTTAATTTTTCGGCACTTAAAAAGCAATACTAAAGCTTTTCTCCTGGCTTCTGACTCCTGACTTCCGGCTTCTTGTGGAATACAGGCACGAAAAAATCGCCAAACCCCATTGGTTGTCGGGAGAGGAACCTGACTCAGAAAGTTGAGTGCAGATTGTTAAAAATCGTCAGCGCCAGTTCGGGGCCGACTCCTTCTACCGCAGTCAATTCTGCAACGGTTGCCTCTTTTACTCTTTTCAGACTGCCGAAATGCTTCAACAGGGTCTTTTTCCGGGAGGGTCCGACCCCAGGGATGTCGTCGAGCAGGGAACGGATGGAACCTTTGCTGCGCAGCTTCCGGTGGAACGTGATCCCGAAACGGTGTGACTCATCGCGGATTTTCATGAAGAACAGCAGGACCGGGTTCCCCGCTTTCAGATCGAGCGGGTTTTTTCGCCCCGGAGTGAAGATCCTTTCCCCCTTGTCATTTTTGTCCTTGGCAATTGAGGCAAGCGCAACCTGGTCGATCAGGCCATGATCCTTCAGAACGTCAAGCGCGACATTGAGCTGCCCTTTCCCGCCGTCGATAATGAGGAGGTCAGGAAGGGATCGTTCGTTTTTTTTATCGAGACGCCGGTTCAGAACTTCCCGGATCATCCGGTAATCATCGGGAGTGTCGTCATTTGCGATGCGATAATGGCGGTAGTTTTTCTTGTCCGGCTCGCCGTTGGTAAAACAGACCAGCGACCCGACCGCCTGTTTGCCGCCGATATTTGAGATGTCGAGACATTCGATCTGACGCGGCGCCACCTTCATCTGCAGGTTTTTTTCAACCGATCTGAGAAGCGCCTCGTTGGACCGCTCCCGCTTTTCCCGGTCGGCAAAGACCTGGGAAGCGTTTCCCCGGGCCATGTTTACCAGGTTGACCAGAATTCCCCGCTGGGGAACTTTGATACCGACCCGGCTTCCCTTCAGATCAAGAAGCCACTCTTCGAGCAATTCATGGTCGTCGATGCGGTCGGAGACGATGATCTCAGGCGGAATGAGTCGGTCATCACCATAAAACTGTTCCATTGCTTCGGCGAGAATCTGCCCGTCATCACCCAGCGGTTCGGCGATAAAATAGGAGAGGTGGCCGTTGATCGCCCCCTCCCGGATAAAGAGAAAAGAGACTGCGACCGATGGGCCTTGCCGGGCCAGCGCAATAATGTCCTGGTCTTTGAAATGGGCCGCGGAAACGACCTGCTTTTCCAAGGTCTTGGCAAGGGCCTGGAGGCGATCGCGATAGAGGGCGGCCTTTTCGAAATCCTGTCTGCCCGAAGCGTTTTTCATCTCTTCTTCAAGCCAGCGGCCGAGCTCCTTGCGATGGCCGGAAAGGGTTGTGATGACCCGTTCAACGTTATTCAGATACTCATCACGGTCTGCAAGGCCGCTGCACGGGGCAAGACATCTGCCGATCTGATAATTCAGGCACGGCCTCTGGCGGGCGGTCAGTTCGGTGCCTTTGCAGTTCCGCAGGGGAAAGACTTTCTTCACCAGGCGCAATGTTTCATTCATCGCCGAAGCCGATGAATAAGGGCCGAAGTACCGGCTCCCGTCTTTTGCCCTCCTTCTGGTGACCACGACCCGCGGCCATCTTTCGTGCAAGGTCACTTTGATATAGGGGTAATTCTTGTCATCGCGAAGAATGACATTGTAACGGGGACGATGCTTTTTGATTAACGACGCTTCAAGGATCAGCGCTTCTTTTTCGGTTCCGGTCACGATCGTTTCGATCTTCCGGGTGTGAGCCAGCAAAGCGATTGTTTTCGAATGCGCAGATCCGTCGGCGCGTTTATAGGAGGAAAGACGTTTCCTGAGATCCCTTGCCTTTCCGACATACAACACCACATCACTCTTCCCGTACATCATATAAACTCCGGGAAAATGGGGGACCGAGGCAAGGAAGGAATCTGTGAGAACCGATGGTGAAGGCATGGCTTCAAGTTTTCATGTTTTGACGAGGAATGTAAACTGCTTTTTTTGATAAGGATATCCTATTTCTGATATCCTTATGGTAAAGATTAACTGAATTGCCGTAAGATCGCCCCACGTTATTGTGACCGGGTGGAGTGATGAATGTAAACAAGCTGGATTATTCCCGATGTCCCCCTTCTGAAAAAATCGATAATGAATTGGAGGTGTTCCAAATGAAGACGAGATTTGTTGCCCCGGCAATAACTCTGACCTGGCTTGCTTTCACGCCTTTTGCAGCTTTTGCCAACGGCGGCGTTTCGACCGATTCATGCGTCGGCTGTCATGTCACGGAAACACCTGCAATCGTCAGCCAGTGGCAGGACAGCAAACACAACCGGGTCGGGGTGAAGTGCTATGACTGCCACCGGGCCATGGATGACGACCCGGCCGGATTTGAGCATCAGGGGGTCAGGGTGACACCCCTGGTCACCCCGAAATACTGTGCGGGATGCCATCCAAAGCAGGCCCGGGAATTTAAAGAGAGCCTGCACGACGAGGCGGGGCTTTTTTCCCTCTCCTCCTATGCGATACAGGGAGAAGCCGATATTAGAGATGGCGTGACCTATGGCAAGACGGGAAACTACAAGGCCAACCACTCGCGGGAAAGCGCGGAGGCGGGCTGCCTTGACTGTCATGGCACCGTGATCCAGGTCGGCAAGGACGGCACACTCATCAACTGGCCGAACATGGGCATCGGACGCTTCAATCCCGACGGCAGTGTCGGCAGTTGTGCCGCCTGTCACACCAGGCATGTCTTCAGCATTGCGCAGGCAAGAAAGCCGGAAACCTGCGGCAACTGTCATCTCGGGCCGGACCATCCCCAGCGTGAGATCTACGAGGAAAGCAAGCACGGCAATCTGGTGGCAGCCAATGGTGAGAGTTACAACTGGTCCGCCCCTCCCGGCCAATGGGGCCCGGAAGATGCGGAGGCCCCGACCTGTGCGGTCTGCCACATGAGCGGTTTCGGAGGGATTATCGAATCGACCCATAACGTGAGCGCCCGCCTGAAATGGGAACTTGAGCCGGTATTCTCCTGGCCGACCGATCAGAAATACCAGGCCGGCAGGGAGGAATATCCGATCGACCCCGCGATTGCCAAACGGTATGAGACGATCCATAACCTGCCCGCCGGGTCGCTGAAATCGGTCCCCACCGGTGGCCCCAATCCTTTTGCCGAAGCGGAAAAATTCTCACCGGAAGTGTATGCCGCCTATGTCGGTCCGGGTAAATGGTGGGAAAAGGGGGAAACCAGGCTCGACGCCTTCGGTGGTGATGCCCTCCGCACCCCGTATGAAAAGCGGGAGGACATGCTCTATATCTGCTCGAACTGCCATGTCCGGAGCTGGGCCGAGGGTGATCTGAAAAAAGCCGATGCGGTGATCGATGTCTACAATGCCGTATCCCTCGCGATCAAGGTCAAATTTTACGACCCGATCAAGAAGGAGAAGCTCGACGAGGGAATTAAATTCAACGGCCAGAGCGCGGTCGACAATCTCTGGCATGAGACCTGGCACCATGAAGGGAGAATCTGGCGGATGGGCGGTTTCATGCAGGGCCAGGACTGGCAGCACTGGGAGGGTTCCTACAAGGTCGCGGTTGACGGCGCCCGGCTGGCCGACTGGTATGAAAAACTGAAAATACGGAAAGCAGTCAAGGAAAAACTGGGGCTCGAATGACCTCTAGCCCTTGAAAGCACAAAAAAAAGCCCGGGACTGACCCGGGCTTTTTTTATGCCGATTCCCATCGTCTTTCGGTCATTGGCACCTTCGCCGGTTTGGCAAGCTCACTGTTATCCTTCGACAGGCTCAGGATGAACGGAATAACTATTACACCGACTCATCCAACCCCTGATTCCTAATCATCCGGAGCTTGTTCTCAAATCATCCTGAGTCTTGCCGAAGGCTGGCCCGGATTGATTGCGCCACCATTTCGGTGATATTGCCGTACCACAGGTCTGCTGAAGATGAGGGGGAATCATATTATTGCTTGCGACTAATGACCACCGGGGACAGATATGGTTCAAGCCATTTCGCTGACCCCGAAAATCTCCCGGTAAAGAATCCCGCTCATCACGACAAACATCGGCATGGTCCAGATGATGCCGAGCCCGAGCGGAATCAGGCTGAGGAGATAAATAAAGCCCATGACGAAATACAGCCCGAAAACCTTGAACCAGTGCTTGTGGATCGCCTTGCGGGATGCCTCCATGGCCTGCCACGCACTCATTTTCTTGTCGACGATCAGCGGAATGACCAGCATGTAAGCAAGGCTCAAATAAATTCCCGGGAGAATGAGCAGAATAAAGCCGAGAGTGGTCATGATCGAGACCAGGAAAGCGGCAATCACAATCGGCACCACGAAACCGAAATAGCCGAATGCCATTTTATAGCTGATCGGCAGATCGACTGCCCGGCGGATTCCGATCATCATGATTCCGGCCAGAAACGGATACATGGCAACCGTCAGGGCAAGCTGCAGGGCTCCGGAAATGGCGATACTTTCTGAGCGGGCGCCGACCAGGCCCAGCAGGACGCCCATGAGAATTGAAAACCCCATGACAATCAGAAAAACCAGGATGCCGGCACCCCAGAGAGGCCCTTTGGCACCGCTGGTTTTCTGCCACGCTTCACGGATGATGTCCATGATCGCGAAATCATAGCCGGTATCTGGCGAAACACTCTTTGCGGAAGACGCCGGGGTGAAGCCGGGATTTCTGAATTGTGATGGTTTGGGGTCGGGAGGGGCGAGAATAGTGTCATCGAAATCAGGATTGGATGGGCGCTCTTCCCGGCTGAAAAAAATTTTTTCACCACAACCCGGGCAGGAAACACTGGCCTTCTTGCCGACCGGCACCTTCTCGTCGGCGACATGGCCGATAACCTTCCGGCACTTCTCACAGAAAATATCCATACCGTCTCCTTAATAATATGTTTGGCGTTATCTTTAAGTTTTTCGTTTGCTGTCGTGATTCTGATTCGATTCTTGCAGATTTTATGAGTTATGTAAACTTGAAAGACAAATGCTTCTCACTCTCTTCATTTAGAAGAATAGGTTTTCCCCTCCAGTTTCTGCAAATTTCGGCGGGCCAGGGAAAAGCCGGGATCTTTGGCCAGCGCCAGGTTGAAATGTTCACGGGCGGAAACATTTTTTCCCAGAAACATCAGGGCCAACCCCAAACGGTTATGGAGAGTGGGATCTTCTTTGTTCAGGGCAAGGGCTGCCTGGAAATGCTCTACTGCTTTTTCGTAGTTCCCGTTTCTCGCAAAGATCACGCCCAGATTATTATGCGCTTCGGGATGGGCGGGTCGGATCTGCAGTGACTTTTTGAAATGGTCGACGGCTTCCGCATTTTTGCCGATCTTTGCCAGCATGATCCCTAAATTGTTGTTCAAGTCAGGGTCCAGGTGCTCCCGATTGATCTTCAAGGCCAGGTTGTAATGTTTGATCGCATCGGCAAAGTAGCCGAGTTCTCCGAATGATACGGCCAGATTGTAATGACCGTTGGCATCGTCAGGGTGTGCCGCAATCGCCCGTTTGAAGTACTCAATCGCAGAAGCAGAATCCCCCAGCCTGGAGAGGGCGATACCGAGATTGTTCAGGGCTTCCCCGTTTCGGGAATCAATGGCCAAAGCCGCCTGGAAATGTTTCATGGCCTGCGCGGTATCCCCTCTTTCCTGCAGGGCCTGGCCAAGAGCGTTGTAAATCCTGACCTCGAAAGGGTGCTTTTGCAGGCAGTCCTGCCATAAAGAGACATCGTTGCTCCAGACCATATTCCGCTGCCAGGTCCAGAATGAAAACAACACGAACAGGAGGGGCAGGATTGCTCTGTACACCCATTTTTGCATGATGAATTCCCGTAACAGCAGAACCATCAACAGCATGAACAGCATTGACGGCAGATAGGTCCTGTGCTCAAAAAAAATCTCCAGGCCGATAAAGGATGACTCCAGCACAAGATTGCCGAAAAACCACAGCAGACAGAAGGCATACAACCGGAATCTTTTTGCCAGGATAATAGCCGTGAGCAACAGTCCGTTAAGGAACAGCAACGCCGGGACTGTCGACATCGGTTCGGTCAGGGAAAGGGAAAGTGGAAACTCGTGCAGCAGAGAAAGCCTGTCGGGATGCGGCAGGATTAGGAGATCGAGATAATGGAGAATCACCCGGGGTTCGGTCAGCACTCTTTGCCAGAGGGTAAAGTTGCGATTTGCGTAGGAGGCAAGGATTGTATCGAGGGGATTTAAACCGAGGTAGGCGAAAGTTGTGACGACAATGATCATGACGACGGCGATCATTGCCTTGAGGTTTTTTTGCAGCCACTGAAGGCTGAGGTCCTGGAAAAAGAACCATTCATAGAGAAAAATGAAGACCGGTGCGGTCACTGCGATTTCCTTCGAACCCAGGGCCAGCAGAAATGAGATCATGGCAAGTGCGGCAAGGACCCATCTCCTGTTTTCGCTTTCTGTGAAACGGGCCTTGATATAGCAAAGGAAGGTCAACAGGTAGAAGAGAGCGGCCAGACTGTTCATCCTCTGGACGATATAGGTGACTGATTGCACATGCAGCGGGTGGACAAACCAGAGCACCGTGGCCCAGAAGGCAATTTCCGGCGCAGCCGGGTTAACCTGTTTATTGGCAGGCAAGCCAAGGGTCAGAATAAGAAATCTGTACAAAAGGAACCCGTTGACAGCGTGGATTAAAAAATTGATCAGGCGAAAAGAGGCGGCATCATGACCATTCAGAAAGATATTCAGGATGAAGGAGAAATTTGAGACCGGTCTGGTCGAGTTCGGGCTTTTTACCAGGGCCTCTCTGATTTTTTCCAGACTGAATCCGTCCAGCTGAAAATAGCTGTTGCGGCTTATATTCGGAACATCATCGAACAGGAACGGGCTGTGCAGAGCATGGCCATAGATGGTCGCCGTCAGCAGGGCCAGGAACAGAGCGACCTGCAGGTTTCTTTTTCCGTACCATCTCTGCAGAAAGTCCTGTCGGGGAACCTCCTGGCTGACGGACAGAGGTTCCCTGCTGTTTTGCGGATTTAGCCCTTCTCTGGTAACTGGCCTTACCTGTTTCGCATCTTTCCTGTGCCGTGATTTTCTGCCCAACTGTCTCTCCCCTTCCCCCGGGTGAAGTATATCAGGACCGCACGCCCGGGTTTAACTGCCTACTGCTCTCAACCATCGGCCGGAACCTGCCGGAGTATTGTTACGGCAGGTCGAAGACAATTCTAACAGGCCAAGGGATAAAGTAAATACCAACCTGCCGGATGCGGATCAGAGGGACTCACCGCCGGTAATCATGTATTTCAGATAGTGATAGGAGGAGGCACAGATGAAGATGGCCAGGAAGAGAGTTGAGAGAATCACCGCCGTTCTGCCGTACTTTACAGCAGCGTCACCCAGACCGGTGTTTCTGGTTACAAACTTCGCGAACGCCGGGGAAACTCCTGCGAATGTACCGGCCAGGAGCGCGGTATAGATCAGGACGCCGATGTAATTGTATTCAGGCTTGATGATGTCAAAGGGGCATCGATGGGAAGGCATGGCGTAAATATATGAAGAGAGGACACTGGTAATGGCCAGCAGAGAAACCAGGAAAAAAATGGCCCAGCCGGCTGTGTAAAGCAACAGCAGAAAGCCGGCTGTTCGCTCCCCGGTTTTCACCGGCAGCACCTTTCCCAGCAGGAGTCCGAGGATGAAAAGAAAGGCGGCCAGAGTGTAGAACACGGGCAGCACAGGCGCGGACAGAGCGCCGATCAGGTTCCTGCCCTCCCCTGCCGCATCGCTAAAGACCACCGCACAGCAGGAAGTGATGATATCCGGGTCGAGGTTCGCGATATAGGCGGTCTGCAGCGCCTGGTCGATGATCACCACCGGCAGCAGGAAAAGCAGGTAGCTGAATTTGAATCTGACCAGAGGGTAGGATTCCGACCTGATGTCAAGCTGGTGGGTCAGGATCCAGAAGGCGTAGAGGAAAAAACCGCTGATCTTGAAAAGGAGGGCGGGCATGCCATAGCCGTTGGCGAGGAGAGTGCCGGTCGCGCACATCGCCCCGGCGATGACCTTGCTGTAGTTGTCGGCCGCCAGCAGAAAAAGCAGCAGGCTGAAGGCCTGGACCGCCAGCGCGTACTCGACCAGGGTCGAGGCGAGCCAGGTTTCGCTCTCGAGTCTGATCTGCAGATTACTGTCACTGCCGGGGTTCCAGTACCGGATGACCCGGAAGGCTGTCCGGGCGGCAATGGTCATCAGGAAGATAACAATGATGCTGCACAGGGTCAGGCTTAAGCTCCAGGCGTTAAGGAACATCGATCCTTCCGTCCTTGATGTCGATGATGCGATCCAGCAATGGATTCTCGGTGACCAATGGGTCATGGGAGGCAATGATAATGGTCTTGCCGCCTGCCTTCAGATCGTTCATGATCCCCAGGAATTCCTTGCTCAGCTTCGTATCCAGATGGGCGGTCGGTTCATCGGCCAGAATAATCGGCTGCTCGTTGATCAGGGCTCTGGCGATCGCGACCCTTTGCAGCTCACCGCCGGAAATCTGTCTTGCCGGGAACGCCTGCCGGTGGGAGATGTTGAATTTTTCCATTAACCGGGAGGCCCTGCGGTTGCGCTCAGAGGGCTCGACGCCGAGTGGAATCAGAGGGAGGGTTATATTGTCCCGCACGGTCAGGTCGGGCAGGATATTAAACTGCTGAAAAATAAAACCGATGGAGTTGCGCCGGTGAATGGTCATGAATCGGTCCGGCAGCCTGGAGAGCAGTTTTCCTGCGATCGTCGCCCTGCCGCTGGTGGGGGGGAACAGGCAGCCGATGATCGCCAGCAGGGTTGATTTCCCTGAGCCGCTGGCCCCTTTCAGACAGACCATGCTGTTTTCAGGGATCTGCAGATTGATGTCAGTCAGGGCATTCACCTCGTTTGTTTCGCCGAGATTGTACGTTTTGCTGACTCTACTGAGTTCGATAATATGATTGACCATGGGTCCCGTCTGCAATTGAATATTCCATTTTCTATTTGATGGCCGCATCGGGCGGGATGGTTGAACTGCGCCAGGCCGGGATAATCGTCGCCGCCATATAGGGCAGGACCGCAAGGCTGAACACCAGCAGCATGTCTTTAGTAGCGACTTCCGGAACTAGTTTCAGGGCCGGATGGATGACCGACCAGCCGATCAGCACCGGCCGGAAAAGAGATCCTTCGAACAGGAGAACATGCATATAGGCGGCGGTGTAACCGGCCAGGAAGGAGACTCCGGAGAGAACCAGACCTTCCCACATCCGCAGGGTGAGGATGTCGGAAGTCTGCCAGCCGAGGACTTTTAAAATGCCGATCTCCCTCTTTTCCTCGGGCGACAGCCCGGAAGCCTTGTCCCAGGCCATGATGATAAAGGCGACCAGGGCCGATAGCAGGCAGATTGAAGCAAATCCGCTCCGCCAGCCGAAGACAACCTGATAGGTCTTCCGGATCTGGGGACTGGTCAGAACTCTGGTATCCGGAAGAATGGCGGCAATCTTGCGGGCAGTGGTTTCAATCTCGTTCGGGTTGTTGACATAGACGCAGAAATCCGTTGCATATTCCGGGGGGATCGCAAAGAGATCCCTGGCGTCGGCCAGAGTGAGAGCCAGCAGATCGCCGGTGAGAAGATTTGAGGTCTCGGGAAAATAGCCGGTGACCGTCAATGATTTCAAGGTGAGATCCGGACGGAAAAGAGACATCTGCTTTCTTTCGCCGAGACCAAGGCTCTGCACGACATAACGGCCAAGCACGACGCCGTGTTCGTTCTCTTTAGGGAAATGACCCACGATCACTTCATCGATCTTTTTCCCGTACGGCATGACTTCAGGGTCGACGGCGAGAACGGTGTAGTTCGCTCCGGAGGTTTCGTCAAAATAATATCCCCAGACCCGCGGGGCGATAGTTCTGATACCGAAGAGGCCGGAAAGCTTTTCGGCGTAGGCGACCGGGATGTTCTCCTGCCTGCCGGCGGTCATTTTCTGAATAATGATTTCCGGAGAGCGTTCGAGGAGAATTTCGGCGGTTCTGGTCAGGCTGCCGGTCAGGATCTGGAAGGAGGCAAGAAGAAAGATTACCGCGGTAAAAACCAGCATCACGCCAAGGTTCTTCATCCTGCGGCGCCAGATCGAGGAAAGTGAATAGTCGAGGAGACTGAAATGTTTTTCCAGTGCGCGGTTCAACTTTTTCTCCGGGAGGAGGCGGTGATCTGTTCCGGAACCCCCCAGAAAGATCCCGAAGGAAAATGCTCAAGGGCTCCGGGATGATCCATGAACGGTGAAATCGGATCTGATATTGAGGGGTGCCTGGTATAGCGGGCTTCCGTTGCGATGCAGAGGTCCGTGAGACCGAGCGCGGAACTCAGGATGTTGGTCTGCCTGGTCCAGGAGTTCCGTTGTTTCAGTATTTTCTTCGAGTTCAGATACAGACCTGTATCGACAACGATTAACAGCACGATGGTCAGGAAGAGGATGTGGCCGGGACGTATCTGCTGCATGTTTATTTCATCATGTGACCCGATCGGAGAGTGTTGACCAGGTCAGAGGTTATTTCCGGAAAGGTATAAATCGCTTTTCCCTTGTGATCGGTCATAAAGGACTCAGCCGCAGCCCGGCTTGCAAACGGGACAAGCTCATGCCCCATCGGTCCGAGCACATCACTGCCGGCGACATAAAAGGCTGATTCTCCCCGAATCCATTTCAATGAATAATAATCCTTGACCCAGATCTCCGAAATATCCTGGACTTTACCGTGAATGAAAGATTCCGGGGTTGCCCGGAATGCCATCATGTCCTTGACACCGTCAAAATTATAGACGGAGTTGTCGGTGGTTCTGATCTGGGTGATCCAGACATCATATTTGGCCACAAACATGCCGCAGACCGGGCACCTGGCGTCGGCGGCGATCACCTCAAGAGGTTCGGCTGAGATGTGGTCGTAATGACCCGGCCAGTAGATCAGCAGGGCAAAAAAAGAAAAAAACAGGGCCGCCGGAAGGAGGTTCCGGCGACAATTGAGTACGCCGGGACGAAACAGGCGATGGAAGTGTTCTGATTTGTTGTTCATGATTCAGCTGAAGACCTGTTGGATTAATAAGCTGTTGATTGCGGAAACTGCATTACTGCAGATGTTTTTTGAGGAGTTCGTCAAGTTCCGCTTCGGTTACCCCTCCCAATATGGCACCGATTATAACATGATCCGGACCGAGAATAATAGCCTGCGGTTCAACCCGGACGCGAAAAAGATCTGACACCTTTTTATTGAAATCAATCGCCACCGGAAACGGGATGGCGAGTTCCGCCACAAACTTCTCGACTCTTTTTCTGTCAACCGTTGTGGTCAGGTAGAGAACCTTCAAGCCTTTATCTTTGTGTTTGGCATAATACTCGTTGAAAACCGGGGTGTCGGCCCGGCAGAATTTGCAGTCGGTAACGAAAAAACGGATGATCACCGGCATCCCTGCGGCATTGGCCAGACTGAATGGTTGGCCGGAAAGATCCTCAACCAGAAAATCGGGGGCTTTGTCCCCTACTTTCAGTTTTTTCATTTTTTCGGACCCGCAGCCGGCAATCAAGAGGATCGCGACACAGGCGCTGATCAGGAGAAGGGTTCTAGGCATCTTCATCGGCAGTCCCATCCGGAGTGATTTCAGAAATACTCCCCTTCTGCATCATAAAGGTGCGGGGTTGATGCTGGGTTGCGCACAAATGTGAATTGTGGGTGACAACCAGAAAGGTTGTATTCTGCTCGGTATTGTATTTTCTGAAGATCCGGAGAATGTCGTTTTCTGTTTCTTCATCCAGATCTCCGGTGGGTTCATCGGCCAGAATGATCTCCGGTCGGGTAATAAAGGCTCTGGCAATAGCAACTCGCCGCTGTTGACCACCGGAGAGCTGCGCCGGGAATGATGTTTTCTTATCGGCAAGTCCAACTTGCTCCAGAAGAGCATGGGCATGGGCAATATCTTCGGGCATTGATTTTTTGCCGGGAGAGAATGATAGCGGGAGCAGCACGTTTTCAAGGGTTGTCAGGGTTGGGATCAGGCTGCCGAACTGGAAAATAAAACCGATTGTCCGGTTGCGCATCAAAGCGAGATCAATTTCCGACTGCTTCCAGCAGTCGATGCCATTAATCGTTACTGATCCCTGATCAGGCTTGGCAAGTCCGCCGATCATACTCAACAGGGTGGTTTTTCCGGACCCTGAATGACCGAGAATTATGGCGAACTCTCCACGGTTGATCGAGAGTGAAGCATGATCGACCGCACCAACCTCATCACCGTCAATGATATATTTTTTTACCAGGTCACAGCATTCTATCTGCATTATCAAACCCTCAAGGGAAATTTACCGATCAGCGATCATTCAGCCAGAAACAAACTAGCTGATTGTGTTTCTTTAATCAAGAATCAGTTTGCTTTTCGGATGGCATCCGCTATGCGGCCCGGCTATATTGTACCATCGACTTATAATAACTAAGGTATGGACATGGCAACCACACTGTGGTATTTTGCTTTTCGATTCTTTAGGAGTTGAAATTTGAACTGATTTGTATTTTATAAATGTCAATTATTAACTCTCTGCTAGAAAAAAATATATTTCCCTCTTTTTTTTCGTACCACGCTGTGGTATTATCTATGCTTGTGGTTTTAGTTGGATCAAGATTTATTTTGTAGTAAGCCTTTTTAAGGCTTGGCTCGGCAGCATTACTGCTCAAAGAACTATTGTCATGTTGCTGAACTTTTAATTGATGAAGGAGGAGGAAAGCATGAAAGTATCAAAGAAGTTGTTAGTTGGTTCAATGCTGGTTGGTGCGGTGGCGGTCGGCGCTCTCTGCATTAATCAGCCCACAGTTTCAGCTATGGGCAGCAAACCTGCCGCCGACAGCAGCAGTGCATCCAGCAAGACCTATAACGGTACATTTTATGTTGCCGGTATGGGTGGTCATTATGCCAAGGCTGTTGCGACAATTGATCCGTCTGCTGACCAGCCGATCCAGCTGACCGCGCCGGTCACCAAAATCGATATCGGCACCAGGGCTACTCATCCCACCCATGATGCCAGAATCGACAACAATGACCGCAACACCATGTTCTGGTCGACCTACAAGATCGACAAGGATGCCGGCGGCACTCATGTCGGCAAGACCGATCTCAAGACCGGGAAGGTTCTGCAGGACGTATTGGTAGACGTTCCGCCGGAAGCGACCAATACCGGCGCCATGTACTGTGCTTCAGGACAGGCCAAGGATCATTTCATTCCGATTACCATGTCCAGTAAAGCCTACATCGATGTGTTCAACAAATCCGACCTGCAGAGAGTCCAGAGGGTATTCCTCGAGGGCACCGAAGCCGCTATCCCTGCTCCTTACAAGTTCTATCACGGCAACACCAACAACGCGATGACCAAACTGCTGATCATCGCCAATGAAGCCGACAAGGATCACGGCACAACCAACGGCAAAATGCATCTCGTGGAACTTGACCTGGCCAAATTCGTCAAGGGCGAGATCAAAGTCCTCAATAAAGGTGTAATTGCCGGCACCCCGAAAAGCGTGACTTTCCGTGCCTATTATTCACCGGATGACTCCATGATCGCAGCTTCCGGCGGCGACGTTATGTTCCTGGTTGACGCCAAAACCCTCACCGCAATTGATACCGAGCCGGTGAGCAGCATCGACCATAATCATGATGCGATTTTCACCCCGGACGGCAAATATATTGTTGCCACCTCCAGATGGAAACAGGTCGGACCGGAATGTGAAGATCCGACCAAACCCAAAGAAGGCGAATTCACCATGGACGGCGTTCTCAAGCTGTATGATGTTGAGAAGAAGATGTTTGTCGGCAAACATACCTCGGTATGTCTTGCCTGCCATACCCCTGAAGGTGTTGAGCAGCACGCCATCCTTTGTGGTCTGGACGCCAATTTCAACTAAGAGTATAGTTCCTGCTTACTCTGTTTGAAGATATGTGCTAAAAAGAGGAGGGGGTAACCCCTCCTCTTTTTTTGTCTTTTTACATCGAAAACAAACTGAATATCGTGAGTGAAAAAGGATTCCCATGCCGGCACCCTCTGAAAAAATAGCTTCGATAACCGCAATAGCCTGGAAAAGCGTCACCAGAAAAATGTTTCGTAATCTGGTTCTGGTGCTTGCTGTTTCGATGCTTGTCTCTCTTCTGGTCTTTGCCCTCCTTTTCAACAGGTCAATCAAAGAGGATATTGAAGCTGCTTCGCAGAAGCTTGGCGCTGATATCGTAGTCGTTCCTCCTGAAGCCGTTGAACTCGCGGAAGAATTCATTCTGGAAAGCGATGAGAAGACCTTTTACATGGATGAGTTTGTCTTCGAGTCGTTAAAAGATCTGCCGGAAGTCAAGGCCGCGACCTATCACATTTATCTCGACACCCTGGAATCCGAGTGTTGCAGTATCGTCGAAGGTCAGGTCGTTGCCATTGACCAGGACACTGATTTCGTGATCAAACCCTGGCTGGATACCGACGTTGAGCTCGGTGAGGGTGAGGTGTATATCGGGAGTTATGTGCACGAATTTTTGGGGCTGATCAACACCGCCACTCTTTTCGGCCACGATATTAAAGTTGTCGGGCATCTTGAAGAGACTGGAACCGGTCTTGATCACGGGGTTTTCATGCGCAGAAAGGATCTTGATACCATTTCAGTCGAGTCAACCGGCCAGCGTAAAAAAACCGATATTTCCATTGTGTTCCTGAAACTGAAGGAAGGGGTTTCCCTTGATGACGGGGTTGCCGCAGTCAGAAACGCGAACCCCAGAGTGGGGCTGATGACCAGAGGCAGTATCGGCAAAGATGTCAGATCCACCCTGAAAGACATCACCAGGATTTTCACGATTACCATCTTTATTGCCTCGTTTCTTGCCGTGCTGCTTGCCTGGTCGACTTTTACCGCCATCACCAATGAACGGCAGCGGGAGATAGGTATCCTTCAGGCCATCGGCGCGCGAAGAATCCATATCATCAATATGTTCGTCAGTGAGGCGGCGATTATCAGCCTCTTCGGCGGGGTGATCGGAGTTGTTACCGGTCATCTGCTGCTGAACATTCTTGCCGCCGATTTCAGCCTGATGAGCCGACTTGGTGAAATTTCAGTGACCTCTCCAGGCAGCATTCTCTTCAGCCTGCTGGCAATGTTTCTGGGCAGTCTCTCCTGTCTGGCCGGGGCGTTTTTCCCGATCTGGCGTCTTGCCAGAATGGAGCCGCTTCTCGCCCTGAAGGGCGACTGACACCCGGCATGTTGACAGCTTGCCGGCGGAGTCCAGAAATTCCAGGACCGGTCAGACCTTTATCCTGTATTTCTTGATCTTGTCCAAGAGTGAGGGGAAGCTCAGCTCGAGTATCTCTGCTGCCTTTGATCGATTTCCCCCGGTTTTTTCGATGGCCTTCTGGATCAGATTTTTTTCCCAGATGGCCTTTGCCTTTTTCAGGGAGAGCGTCCCTGCCGCCAGGGGCTCTTCTTCGAGGCAGCAACTGTTTTCTGTTCGGGAAATGAAATTGAAATCCCTGCTTCGAATCTCCTCGCCGTCGGCCATGATCATGGCCCGTTCCAGACTGTTCTCAAGCTCCCTTACATTCCCCGGCCAAGGGTATACAAGAAGTTCCGCCATGGCGTCCCTGGCAATTCCGGTAACCCCAAGGCCCATTTTTTTGTTGAACTTTTCAATAAAGTTTCTGCAGAGATCCGGGATATCATCCGGATGCTCCCGCAGTGGTGGAATCTGCAGTGGCATGACATTCAGCCGATAGAAGAGATCTTCTCTGAAATTCCCCGCTTCAATTTCCGCCCCAAGGTCTCGGGAGGTAGCGGCGATCACCCGGACATCGATTTTTCTGTCGGTTGTTGCGCCGATGGGCCGAATTTCATTTTCCTGCAGCACCCGGAGCAGTTTTACCTGGAGCGCCAGAGGCAGCTCGCCAACTTCATCCAGAAAAAGAGTGCCCCCTTCAGCCTCTTCAAAAAGACCTTTCTTGTTGCGATCGGCTCCGGTGAAAGATCCTTTGAGATGACCGAACAATTCACTTTCGAGAAGGGTTTCCGGAATCCCTCCGCAGTTAACCGGAACGAGCGGTTTGTCCGCACGTTCACTTGCATAATGGATCCCCCGGGCAACGAGCTCTTTTCCGGTACCGGATTCACCGGTAATCAGCACGGTCGTCCGGTACTGGGCGACTTTCACCGCAAGGCTGAAAAGGTTCTGCATTGATCTGCTTCTGCCGACCATGTTCCGGAGGTTCCATTCCCCTTCCAGAGTACGCAGGCGATTCTTCAGGCTGTTGTTTTCCCTGCGAAGTTTCTCCCGCTCCTCCGCTTTTTTTAATGTCAGCAGCACCTCATCCGTTTTAAAGGGCTTTGAGATGAAATCATATGCCCCCGCCTTCATCGCATCAAGGGCAAGATCAATGGTGCCATATGCGGACATCATGATCACAGTCGCATCGCCCTTAACGGCTTGTGAGCGCCTGAGGAACTCCATACCATCGATATTGGGCATTTTGACATCACAGAGAATAAAATCGAATTGAGACCGGTCCAGCAGGGTCAAGGCTTCACGACCGTCAGCGGCTGTTTCTACCTGGTAACCCGAATGCTCGGCAAGGACTTTGAGCATGTGTCGCATGTTTTCCTCATCATCAATAACGAGGAGTTTGTTCAGGTCACTGGTCAGTTTTGTCATTAAAATTCCATATCAGGATGCAGGCGGCCGGTTTACGACCGGCAAGGTGATGGTAATGGTCATCCCGCCGTTGCCGGAGTCTGCGAAAATGGTCCCACCCAGGTTTTCAACCATGGTGAAACAGATGGACAACCCAAGTCCGGTGCCTTTGCCGGGTTCCTTGGTAGTATAAAACGGATCGAAAATATTCTGCAACTTTTCCGGCTCAACACCGGGGCCGTTATCACGAAATGAGATGGTGACCGCCTGAATACTTCCATTTTCAAGGGTTGCATCATCGGTGATTATTTCAATTCTGCCGTCGCTGATTCCCGCTGCATGGATAGCATCAGCTCCATTGATCAGGAGATTGATAAATATCTGCTTAAGCTGTCCGGCCGAGGCAGGCACCAGGCTGCTGGATGCCTTCAGTTCGGTTGCGATCACTATGTCGGAGGTGAGAGGCTGAACGCTGCAGATCTCCGCCACTTCACTGATCACCTTGTTGAGGTCGGTGATTTCCGCAACATCATCCTGGGGATACCTTGCGAAATCAAGGAGCTGCCTGATAATGGTATTGATCCTGTTCACTTCCTTTTCGGCTCTGGCCAGAAAGTCTTTCTTCTGATCGTCTGAAATAGCGTTCTGCTTCAGCAGATCCAGATAACCGATGACGATCCCGACCGGATTGCCGATTTCATGGGCGATCCCTGCGGAAAGTCTTCCCACCGAGGCAAGTTTTTCGGCCCGGATGACCTCCTGCTGGGCCTGCATCAGTTCCGTATTCGTTTTCTCAAGGGTGCGGATGGATTCCTGGAGTTTGCTTCTGTCGTCCTTGATTCGGTTGAGCATTTTATTGAGGGATCTGGACAGGATATTGAATTCGTTTTCCCTGGTGTTCTGGGTAAAGGAAAATTCCTGGTTGTCGGCAAATTCTTCAGCAGTGCTCACCAGACTGTTAATCGGTCTGACAAGAGAACGATACAGCCTGTGAAAACCCAGCAGCGTCAGGGCGAACAGATTGATCAGGAAATAAACGGCAAAGACCCGCTGGGAATTCCGAAGGGCTTCGTAATAGGAACGAAGAGAAAGTTCGACCGCGACAGATTTGAGGAGATTTCCGGAGTCTTTAAAAGGAGAGGAAACAACCATACTCTTGCTTCCGGGCCAGAGTATGCCCCATGTTTTGCCGATCAATGAAGAACCCGGCAGACCGGTGACCAGGGATTTATGTGCCTGGGACTGCAGGGCAGAACTTGCGCTGCAATCCCTCCCGGAGATGGAGACAATTTCGCTGCTGCTGTTGACGAGCATGATACAGGAGGCTTCCGTCTCTTTCATGGCTTCGGCAAGAGATGGGGCGCTGAAGGTTCCGGTGTTGTCGGCAAGAAGCGGCCTCGCCATGACCATTAATGCAGTTCCGGAAACAAGGCGGGATTTCATTAATTCCTGTCGCAGGGTGCCGAACATTACCAGATCAACAAGCAACATGGCTGCTGTAATCAGCAGAACAAGATTGACAATAATGCCGGGTTTCAATCCCCTGGAAAACATTCTGAAAATCACCAGCGACAACTCATTTGCATGCCATAGGAAAAAGAGCGGTTCCGATTGATAATGATGCTAATCCTTAACACCAAATATGATTTTTTGCCAATGAACATGCATCGCGAAACGCATTCCCGCAGCTCGAAGTCTGCGCTATCTGCTGCGGGGAGCTTCAATTACAGCGGTGCAGTTGTCTTGGGAAAGCAGATGCCTCGGGAAAGAGGGATGCTTTATTGACCAGAAGGTGAAAAAAAAAAGAATCCTTGCTGCTTACAAGCCGGGGGATAGACAAACCGTAAGCAACAAGGAAAGAGAGGGAAGAAGTCCAGAGCCAGAGAACGTTCTTCCCCTTACTTCATCTGTCAGTATTCAGATATTAGGTGTCCATACTGACAGAAAGCACACATACCTGGAGCCAGCAAATATGTGCGCAAGGTGTGTCCGGTTGTTTGTGACCGGACAAGTATCATTTGATGCCTTGCAATATACTGTCAATTCAATGAATGAATCAATACTGGAAAACCACCATGTTACTAACAGGTTTTTCCCCGTAGTTTTTTTCGTGCAAATGAAACCGGAAACGAATGGCCTGCAGGAATGTTTCAAGAAAAAGCAACAAAATCAGACACTTATTGAAGCTCCACGCGGCAGATAGCAAACGGCGTGCGACTTCGAGCCACGGGGAATCTCCGTATGGAAGGTTACTTACATCAGATTCGCTCACTAACCCCGCAGCAGATAGCGCAGACTTCGAGCTGCGGGGAATGCGTTTCGCTATGCATGTTCAAAAGCCGCTGTTTCATTTGAGGAGGCCCTGGGAACCAGCAGGTGGAATGTTGCCCCCTTCCCTGCGCCGTCACTTTCGGCATAAATTCTGCCTCCCATCCCGGACAGGGTATTGGCAACCCAATGGAGTCCAAGCCCGCTGTGTTCCGAATCTTTTTTGCTGCTGCGGCCTCTTTTGAAGAGCAATTCGAACCGTTCCGGTTTGATTCCCTCCCCGTTATCTTTGAACACCAGATGGATCATTTCTGAACCGGAATCTTTTTCAACGGATGCGGATATTGAGAGAAGCCCATTGTCAATCCCGCTTCTCATGATTGATTCGATGCCATTGGTCAGAATGTTGGTTACAATCTGGATGAACACGATCCGGTGGGTGAGTATTTCGCCGGAATCTTTCAGGAACGGATCAACTTCGATTTCCACCTTGTTTCTGCATGCCGGTTTCAGCAGGGGCAGGGTTTCACTGAATATTTCGTACAGATCACACCACTGGACCGGATGGGTAACCTGGGTATATCTGTGCTGATCGGTCAGAATAGAATTGATGATGTACGCCGTCGACTCAATCTGTTTGTTTGCAACCTGGATTTTTTCAAATTGCTGTTCAGTGGTCTCGGTTGCAAGATCGATGTATTCGAGAAGTTCCGTGTAGCTGGGGTCGGAACATTTTCCGTTCCTGGCCAGCAATTCCTTGACCGCCTTGCGGATGTTCCCGGTTCTGGATTTCCGGATGAGAGTGTTGATTTTCTCGCATCCGGAAGTAATCCCGGAGAATGAGTTTTTTACATTGTGAAGAATATCCGCCGCAACTTCAGACATGCCCGATTGATAGGACTGTTCGAGCAATCTGTCCTGGGTTCGGGCAAGTTTGGTTGTCATTTCGTTAAAGGAAACGGCAAGTCCGGCCAGTTCATCCTTGCCTGAAATCTCGATTTTTTTTCGAAAATTTCCTTTTGCCAGCAACCGGGTATGCTCGACCAGCTTATCCAGCCTGCTGCCGATCGTTTTATTGAGCGAATAGGATAACCAGAAGAGAATCGTGATAAAGATAAAGCCGATGCTGTTCATCATTGTCATATGAAACCGGACATACTGGTCGTGCTCTTTTTTGGATTCCGAGAGCTCCTTCTTTTCCTGAATGATCCAGTTGTCAATGATTTTAACAAATTCTCCGCCGAGTTCATTGACATAAAAATTCTTTTTGAAAGCCACTGCTTCAGAGAAACTGCCGGCGGCAAGAAGTGAATTCAAATGCTCCTGGCCCTGCTGCAGCTGCTTTTGTTTCTCCTTGAGAAGATATTCGAGCCCTTTCTCATCCTGTTCCGCTTCCTCGAAACCGGCAAAAAGTTCAGGGACATGATATCGCTTGTTGATCGCCCAGATATCATTAAAAGCGGCGGACAGCTGTTTTGAAAGAAGAGAGAAATCCGCCGGCTCACCGGATGATGCGACCACAATGCTGTTTACAATCCTGTTCTCTTTGTTGACAGCATTTTCAAGGGCCAACAGGGCAACGAGTTCGAGATTGATGTGGTCAAGCCCTTCATTCAAGATCTCGCCTTTATGGATCATGATTTTTTGTGAGACCAAATCCAGAATGGTCATTGAAAAAATGATGATAAAGGTAGTGATTATGCGCGATCTGATTGTCATGTTTTTTTGTTTTCAGAATCCCTGATCCAGGGGATCGTGATGTCTGGCTTGCAAAGGCAGATGTGCGTTTAATTCATGGAAAGAAGGATTGATTTCAGGTTCTCCTTCTCATGAGTCAATTCAAGCTTCTTGCGGATGTTCGCCCTGTGAAACTCCACTGTTCTGGTGCCGAGATTCAAAATGTAAGCGATCTCTTTGGTTGTTTTTCCCTGTTTGATGAGGTTGGCAATATTCAGTTCGGAGGCGGTAAAATTCACCCCTTTCTGGGACATTCTCTTCATGGTTGGAGACACAATCTCTTCAAGATTATTTTCAATTATTTCAACAAGTTCCATCTGTCGCTTATTTAAGCCGCTCTCCTTCAGGCTGCTGATCGAAGGCGAGGTCATAACCTGGACATTGAAGAGCAGTTTTTCATCGGTTTCTTCCATCAGCCGGTCCATGCGCTTCATATCGTCATCACGCTGTTTCAACAGCACTTTCAGGGCAGTATTGATGTCGGCGATTTCAGCCGTTCTTTCCGCAACTTCCCTTTCAAGGTTGAGATTTAATTCCTTCAGTCTTCTTTCCGCCACCCATTTGGCGGTGAGTGCTCTGGCGAGCTGCACTATTTCGTGGTGATGAAGCGGTTTGTGGAGAAAGAGAAATTTATCCGCGGGTCGGATTCTGCCGGAGATTTCATAGGGATCAACATCGGTGTACGCGGTAACGAAAACAATGTTTACTTCCGGATCAAGTTCTCTGATCTGTTCCGCGGTCGACAGGCCATCGGGCCCGGGAGGCATCCGCATATCGATAAAGGCGACAGCGAAGCGCTCACCCCTGGCAGAGGTTTCACGGAACAGGGCCACCGCTTCGTCACCCTGACTGCAGCAATGAATATGATAAGAGTAATCGTTGTAGTCGGAAGCAGAAGGCTTCGGTTTGTCGTTAAAAAGGCGCATGGCCAGTTCATCGACCCGATGTAATGAAGGGGGGCTCTCTCCACCGAGAATATCCCGGAACAGATCGTGAATCTCCTTCTCATCATCAACAACCAGCAGATTAAGAACCTTTTTGGTTTTCATGGCAGGAACATCTTGTTTTTCAAGTCTCATTTCTTCTCAATTTTCTGCAACCGGAGTTCAAAACAGTTCTCCCGGAACCAATTCAGACTATCTCACCCAATTCGATCAACCGTTTTTCCATACGCCATTTTTCAGCCATGGTCATCGCAATCTGCTGTATTTCCAAATGCAGGAGCGGCTTTTGGACATAGAGGAGCCTGCCGGGAGGGGGTACCTTCAGGTAGACATCATTTGCCGTCACATCGGCGTATGCGGTCACGAGAACGACAATTACGTAGGGATCAATCTTCCGTATCTGCTCAGCCGTCCAGAGGCCATCGGGGCCCGGAGGCATGCGGATGTCAAGAAAGGCAATTGCGTAAGGGTCATTTTCCTGATCAGCGATTTTCACGGCCTGAACGGCCTCATCCCCCTGGTGACAGACGGTCAGGGCAAAATCATCAATTTTAAAAGGGTTCGCCTCATTGCCGAACAGGTTCTTTTCCAGCTCGTCAATTCTTCCCGCAGCGCCATTGGTTTCGCAATCTTCAGTAAGAATATACCTGTAGAGTTCGAGGATGTGGTCTTCGTCATCGACGAGAAGTATCCGGGCTTTTTTTCTGTTATCTTTCATGCCAACCTTTTTGAGAAAATATTCATTCTGAAGGTCTGCTCTCTGACTTTACCAGGTGTTATGACTGAAGGTCCCTGAACCGGGGGAGTTCCAGATAAACGCAGGTGCCGGTGTTTTTCCCTTTACTGTCTACCCATATTCTGCCGTGCATGGCACTTACTGTTGTGGCACACCAGTGCAGACCGGTGCCGGCGGATTTTTTATCCTTGGTAGTATACCCTCGCCGGAATATTTCAGAGATCTTCTCACGCTCAATACCAATCCCGTTGTCAATGACCATCAGTAGGATCCGTTCCTGGCCATCACTATCCAACGGTTTTCCTGAAATTTCAATTCTGCCATCAATTGCGTCGCCGGCTTCGATGGCCTCGGCGGCGTTCGTTATCAAGTGTTCAAGAACCTGCATCAGATATATTCTTTCCACCTCTAAAATACCGCACTGATGCAGATCCGGATCAATCCTGATGGTGATGTTATGAAAACCGGCCGTATCAAGTCTGTCAATTGAATCTTTGACAACTTCAGGCACCTGGATCTGCTCTATCGGGGGTTTGACGTGCGTGAATTTTTTCTGACTGGCAAGCAGGCTTTCGATTCGTCCGGACTGGACAATCATCTGGTCAAGCCGTTTCCGGATGTTGTTGAAAAAGTCGGAAATCCTGTCCGCTGAAAGAAGAAGGTATTCTTCAATATCCTTTCGTCGCTCGGGATTCGTTTCTGGGTTGGTATATTCGTTCACCGCCTGTTTGAGATGATCGACTGAGATCTCTCGTAATCCAAGCCTGAGAAGATCCACATTGACGACAATGGGGTTCAGCGTATTTCTGATATTGTGGAGGATCAGCGAACTTGATTCACCAATTCCTGCATAGTAGGACTGGACCAGCAGTTTCTTTCTGCTTTCAGAAAGTTTGTTGACCAGTCGGTCGAATTCGTATGCCAGTACGGCAATTTCATCTGTGTGGAGAATATTGATCGGGACCGGGATTTTGTAATCCTCCGCCTGGAGTTGCCGGATATATCTGGTCAGGTTGTTCAATGGTGAAATGACGATGACTCTCAGCAGGATAAATGTCGAAACCAGAATGATCAGGCCGATGATCATCACCGAATTAAAGGCGCTCTTTTCCGCATCCCGGGCCCGGGCAATAATTTCCCGATTATTGGAGACGGACAACAGGAAGGCGGTTTTCCCATAGATATCGGGGAAAAAGGTGGAGATGGAAAGGGTGTCTCGACTCCTCCTGAACTCATAATGATTTTCGTTGGAAATGGCATTCGGCAAAGGTTTGAGGTCTTCAGGGAAATCCGGAGAATCAAGCTGGATGAAAGAAAATTTTGTCAGTGTTGCGTTTGAAATCTTTTCAAGCGCCGCTTCGCCGAGGAAACGGCCAATGGTTACAGTACCCTGTTGGACGCCGCTTCCATCCGATTTCAGAATCGGTTTTATGGAAAGCAGAATCGGTGTTTTGCGGTCGGCAAGCAGACCATGAATCCCTTTTCTGCCGTTCTTTCCTGAAATATAGAATCCAAGTGCGCGGTTTATCTCTTCCGGGACGACGACATCCCGACCGCTGTTCATTGGATCAAGGAATTCACCCCAGACCAGCCGCCCCGTTGCATCGTGAAAGTACATGAAGTCAAGATCGGTATCGGTGAGGTAGGTTCCCGCCAGGTTTCTTTTGACAAAGTCGGGATTGCCGATTGTGACGAAATCATAGGTCTCGTCCCAGTTGGACCATTCGTAATTCTGTCTGTCGAGTCTTTCGAGATCCTCATTGAGATGGGAGACACACCGGGTGATGCTCGCCCTGGCATCTCTTTCCTCCAGGGCGGTAAAATTCGGCGTGATGAGTCGATGATGCAGAAAGCTGTCGAGAACGGCATAGAAGAGAATCACAAAGAACAGGGCAATGATGATTTTGTGATTCAGGGAGACAACCGGTTTTTTTGCTTTTTCCATCATGGGGTATGGGTTCCGTTTATATTTCTGATTTGTGATCGGAAATATAAACCCAAAAGCGGCAACAAACCAACAGTTTATCCCGGTTCTTGCCAACCGGTCGGATTTGAACGGACGGATGATTTTCCGACTCTTATTATTTCATTTTGCCGGGGATTCCCTTAGTATGTGACCAGAAGCTCTTCACGACGACTTTAAAGTGTCGTTCAAACTGAATAACTGAATATCCGCCATGTCATATTTTACCGTAAGTGACACCTTGTACTCCTGGATGGTCGAGATCCGGAGGCACATTCATATGTATCCGGAGTTGTCTTTCCAGGAAAAACAGACCGGAGCTTTTATCTGCAGTAAACTTGATGAACTCGGGATCCCTTACCGATCGGAAATCGGTGGCTCCGGTGTCCTTGCCACTGTGGGACATGGCGAAAATACCCGGTGCGTCGCCTTAAGGGCGGATATGGATGCCCTCCCCCTGCATGAAAACACCGGGCTGGTGTTTTCATCAAAAAATCCCGGCGTCATGCATGCCTGCGGTCATGACGGTCATATCGCCATTCTCCTGGGAGCCGCCTCCCTGTTGAAAGAGATGGATCTGCCGGGGCGGGTCAGGCTGATCTTTCAACCGGCGGAGGAAGATGGCGGCGGAGCTAGAATGATGATCCGAAATGGCGCCCTGGAGGGAGTCAAAGCCATTATCGGCGGTCATCTTGATCGGCATTTCGCGGTCGGTGAAATCGCGGTCCAGCCTGGCCTGATCTGTGCCTTCACCGATGGTTTCAGAATAGAGATCAGAGGCAAAGGCGGGCACGCGGCCAAACCTCATGAAACCGTTGACAGTATTGTGGTTGCAAGTCTTCTGGTCATGTCGATCCAGACCCTTGTCTCCAGGGAGATCAATCCTTCACTGCCGACTGTGATAACCGTTGGTAAATTTTCCGGCGGGACTGCCTCAAATGTGATTGCTGATAAAGCCGTTCTTGAGGGAACCATCCGGACCACTGATCGAGGAGTCAGGGAGAGTATTAAAAAAGGTCTGGCCAGAATGGTCAGGGCCATGGAGGATCTTTACAACGCCAAAACGGAAATACTCTTTATTGAAGGGTACCCGCCGATAGAAAATGATCCGCAAATCTGTCGTCTGGCCCGGTCTGCCGCAGAAAAAACCGTGGGCGCTGACCGGGTGAAGGGCTTGCCGTATCCAAGTATGGGCGGTGAGGACTTTTCTTTTTATCTTGAAGATGTTCCCGGCTGCTTTGTGCGACTCGGCGGGGGCCTTGAAGGCCCTGTTAATGCACCGGCACACAGCCCCTGTTTTGATTTTGATGAAAAAGCCCTGGCAATCGGAGCGTCATTCATGGCCAGGGCCGCCTTTGAAACCCTGCTGAACATTGAGCAGGTAGTGGAAACCGGGGCAACTCCCTAATCTGCCCGGCTGGCAGGTTTGATAAAGTACGCCAAAGTCAATCAGCCGGTGTGTGAAGCATACGGCAAGGCAAGCATCCGACGAGAGATTTCAAAATGGTATTCGTCCCGGATTTTATCGGCAGCAGATCATACACCATGGGCGTTGAGTTGGAGCTGCAGCTTCTCGACCCTGTCACCCTGAACCTGGTGCCCGCAGCCGGGAGAGTGCTGGACAATGTCCCGGAAATGATGCAAAAAAGGATCAAGCCGGAATTTATCCAATCGATGGTGGAGGTCGCAACCGGTGTCTGTGAAGATATTAATGAAGTTGAAGAAGATCTGAGAGAATCGCTGGCGTCTCTTACCGATCTTTGTGGTCAGTCCGGATGCATGTTCTTTGCATCGAGCCTGCATCCCTTTGCCAGATACCAGGACCAGCTTCTGACCCCTGGAGAGCGCTACGCAGCATTGATGGCGGAATTGCAGATTGCCGGCAGGCGCATGATCAGTCAGGGGCTGCATGTCCATATCGGACTCCCCGATGGTGAAACGGCGATCAGGGTTTGTGACGCCATTCGCCCCTATTTGCCGTTGCTTCTTGCCATGACCACTTCATCACCTTATTTCGGCAATGTCGATACCGGCTACGCCTCATATCGGTCCCGGCTTCTTGACGGGCTCTCCCGCTCCGGTCTGCCCTATACCTTCAGAACCTGGGACCGCTTCAGGGAACTGATAACCGACCTGCACCGGGCCCACCTGATCACCGATGTCCGGGATATCTGGTGGGATGTCAGGCCCCATCCTGATTTCGGCACCGTCGAGATCCGGATATGTGATCTTCCGGTCCGTTTTACCGAGATTTCAGCTGTTGCCGCACTCATTCAGGCCCTGGTCAAAACCCTTGCGGAAACGACATTTCTGCCGACCTTTCCCCGGCTGGAGATCATCAACAACAACAAATGGCAGGCTGCCCGATACGGAATTGACGGGAGGTATGTCGACCTGGAGAGGGTTTCCGTCCCTCTGACGATCAGAGAAGCCATTGTCGACCTGCTGGCAAAAGTTCGTCAAAGTTCCGAACTGCTTGGAACCTCCGCGAGATTGAACGGTATTTATGAGATTCTGGTCCACGGCACCGGAAGCATGAAAATGAGAACTGTGTATGATCGATGCAAGGATCACCACCAGGTGATCCGTACACTTGCCGGAGATTTTTTCAATTGAACCGACAACGGAAAACCATGGTCGCCGGCGGGCATCCCCTCACCTCCCAGGCCGCCATCGAAATTATGGAAGAGGGGGGCAATGCCTTTGATGGCGTTGTCGCTGCAGGATTTACAGCAGCCATCGCCGAACAGGCACTGACCAGTCTCGGTGGAGGGGGGTTCCTTCTTGCCAGGACCTCAGGTGGAGAAGAGATTCTCTTTGATTTTTTTTCCGATACCCCGGGTAAAGGTCTCGCCGGCAATGCTCTTGATCCCCATTTTTTCCCGGTCACGATCAGTTTTTCCGGATCTGACCAGGATTTCAATATCGGCCTGGGTTCGGTGGCAGTTCCGGGAAACCTGAAAGGGTTTCTCCATGTACATAAAAGATTTGGTCGATTGCCGCTGGCAAAGGTTCTGCAACCGGCGGTGAGAGCTGCCCGCGACGGGGTGGTGCTGAACCACCGTCAGTCACAATTCATGGATCTCCTCCACCCCATCATGACCCTTTCGGAAACCGGCCGGTCAATGTATGTGAAAAACGGCAGCTATCTTCAGGAAGGAGATATGACTCATAACCCAGATCTGGCCGGATTTCTTGAATCCCTGGCCGATGATCATGGTGAAAGTTTTTATAACGGTTCAATCGCTTCCGCCATCGAAGCAGACATGGCCGGGGGAAATGGACTTCTAACCGCCCGGGACCTTGCCGAATACCAGGTCATTGAAAGGCGTCCTTTATCCTTACAATATCGCGGTTTCACACTTCTGACCAATCCGCCTCCTTCTTTTGGCGGCACCCTGATCGGAGCCACCCTGAAACTCATGGAAGCGCTTCCCTTTCCTGAAATGGATTGGGGGAGCAACCTGCACCTGGCCTCTTTGACGGCAATCATGGAGGAAATTGATCTGCATCGGGACGAAACGGTCTTCAATCCTTTTAAAAGCGCCGACAGCTGGCTCACCACCGCAATCGGCAGGCTGAGGAAATTCAGTCGGGGGACAACCCATATCAGCGTGTCCGATGGCTTGGGAAACCACGCATCAATGACTACTTCGAATGGTGAAGGATCCGGTTATTTTGTTCCCGGAACCGGGATCATGCTGAACAACATGATGGGTGAGGACGATCTTCATCCCCAGGGATTTCATGCCAGTCCTCCAGGCCGGCGGGTGTCGTCAATGATGTCTCCATCTCTGCTCATGAGCGAGGCCGGTGTGGCAATGGTGATCGGCAGCGGCGGCAGCAAGAGAATACGGACAGCGATTCCCCAGGTGTTGAGTAATATTCTGGATTTCGGTTTCGATGTTCAAAAGGCAGTTGACCTGCCCCGTATTCACTGGGATGGCAGTGTCCTGCAGATTGAACCGGGATATGAACGGTCCGCCATTGAAAAGCTGCGGGAATACCGGCAGGTGAATGTCTGGGATGAGCGAAGTGTTTATTTCGGTGGGGTACACACCATCAGTTCGGGAAAACCTGCAGGAGACCCGAGACGGGGGGGTGCGGCGAGAATCGGGATGCATGGTTGCCCCTGAGATTCTCAACAAACCGTTTCAGTTTTGGCTGAAGACCAGAATCACAAAACTTCTAAATGGATATAGCTGAGTTGAGCAGCTTACCTGCTCGTACCGATAAGCGAGCTTGCGAGACATCGAGACTTATACCCGAAGGGTGAATGAGTTTATAGAACTGCCCGCCAGATCGGACCATCAGGGTTGAACTGTCAGTTGTTCACAAGCAGCCAGGAGCGGATCGCGGTCCTGCCGCTTTCCCTCTCCCGTGCCTTGACGATCACCCTGTTCAACCGCTTGGTCAAAGGCGTTTCGTTTTTTACGCTGACCAGATCTCCTACAACTTCCGGGTGCATCCAGCCGAATTCACTGACATAAATATTGAAACTCGACTGAACATATTTTCCTGGGGAAAGAATTCTTGCCCCAAAAGAGGTCGGCACGGTGTTGAGGTTGCCTACTGTCGGGGTAATATCCTTGAGCGGTAAATCAACCCGCTGCAACACCTCTTCAAAATGACGGACAGTTGACCAGTTGTCACCGAGAATCGGCTCTCTGGGGATCAGATAGGGGTCGGTATACCGGCTGATCGACCCGGGATCCTGGGAAAAGACCGCGTCATAGCCAATGCTCTTCGCCTCCTCAATGACCTGGAGATTGTATTCCCCGTAGGGAATCGCGTAAAATCTGGGTCTCCGGCCCATTTTTTCCATCATGATCCTCGAGCTTTTCACCATATCGGCGCTGATCCAGCTTCGATATGCGGCATCATCGAGCCCGGCAGGCCGGTTGACCAGTCTTTCATGGGCATATCCATGGTCCTGGATATCAACCCCGCTCTCCTGCATCTCTTTAAGCTGATCCCAGTTCATGTAATCGGGATATTCACGATCAATCCCCTGCACATAGATAAAAACCGTGAACGGGAAACCGAATGATTTAAGAACGGGCCAGGCATTTTCATAAACACTGCGGTACCCGTCGTCGATGGTGATGACAACCGACTTGTCGGGCAAGGGTTTATTGTCGATGATTGAATCCACAAGCCGGGACAACGGGATCACCTGATACTGATGGGCAAGCAGATACGCCATCTGCTCCCGGAATCTGTCCATGGAAACGTTGGTTGAAGGATATCTGTCTTCACCGAAACGGTGATAAATCAGAGCGGTAACTTCCGGAGTATGCAGCTCAGAGGCATAACTTGGGATGGAGGGGCAAAAGGTGATAAGACTGCAGAGTAAAACAAGACAGAAAACAAGGTATTTGTGAATCCGGGGGGGATAATTTACAGGAATTCCCCGGTAGATATCAGAGAGTTCATAGCAGCCATTTGCATCGAAAGAGACCATGGGTCAGACGGCCTTTTTGCCATACCGGGCGAGTATAAACGAAGACTTCATCATGACAGGTGTCTCCGGTGCATCGGCAAGGGTCAGTGCGTCATAGGCAGTCAATTTGTTGTATCTGATGAGATTTTTTACTTCCCAGACGTAAGCATCGCGACGTTCCGAATAATATAACAGGCCATCCGCAAGTTTCATGGGGTTGCTGGTTTTGCTCCTGATCTCCCTGAAATTCCGATAGGCGGGCAGGCGGTTGATCATGATGATATAGGCCCTGATCGAATCGATTATGGTGTCGTAGGTGGCAATCTTGTGCTGTTTGCCATCGTCACGCCCGGCTGGGACAATTCCTTTTTCGCCCCAGGTCCAGATGCCGAAGAGATTGTTCCCCAGCTGGGCAAAACGGGAGGTGCCCCAGGACGACTCGATGGCCCCCTGCGCCAGGATCAGACTGATCGGGATCAAATCGATCCTCTTGTGGAGTTCGGCTGCGCGGTTTGTCCGGTATTTTCTGGTCAGCATCAGGACAAATTCTATTTCGTCCATGGTCAGAACCCGCCCCCAGACCGCAAAATCATCTGAAAAAACCAGCTCCTTGAAACCTTGAGGAAATCTGGCAAGGATACTTTGCAGGGCTTTTTTCTCGTTTTCAATCTCGGCGAGGGCGATCAGAGCGGCGGGAACCATGGCATGAAGAAAGCTTTTCTTCTTGACCTCAATATGCAGGTTGTTGATGCTTTCCGGGAACCCGGAAAATATTACGGGGGGCACCCGGTCCTGCTCGTCGATTTCCCAGAGCCCGTTTTCCTTAAGCGACTGGACAAGCTCCTCTCCGGATCCGACATCAATATACTGGGGCTGGTTGACAGCCTGGATATTCTGCTGCATAAAATAATCAGCAGGCGAAAATCTGAGGACAGAGATCAGAATCAGGAATGCACACAGAGTTACGGCAAGGCAGGCCTGAACATTCAGGCCGTCCACTTCGATGTTGCCGAACCGGATCGGTTCGACACAGGGCACAGGTTCTTTCTTCTCGTCACCCAGGAGGGCTTGAGAAGGTTCAAACAGCGGTTCAATGGTTTCGTCCATAACATTCATAAGGGTATTCTATAATATTTTCCGGAAAAATTAGATTAAAAAAACTTCTGCTCACAAACAGAAGTTCTCTCAGAAGGTTCTTTGCTGAAAGGTGGCTTTAAGATTATCCGATTACGGTTATTCCTGTTGAATTAAATGGCAAAATAAGTTTCTTTGTTTTCTGATTCTCGACCCTTATATCACAATTGTTCCATAATTTCAAACTTTTGGCTTTTATTGCCTGACTTCAGGAGGTTTTTATGCATTTCAGAGTGGTGTTGATGCTGATGATCCTGCTGTTGCCGCTTTCTGCAGCGGCGGAACAGAAAACCGATCCCGCCGGGAAGAACGTGGTCATGGAGACAACCATGGGGACCATGAAGATCGAACTCTTCGACAAGGAAGCGCCCCTGTCGGCGGACAACTTCAGAAACTATGTCAAACAGGGGTTTTATGACGGGCTCATCTTCCATCGGGTCATTCCCGGTTTCATGATCCAGGGGGGCGGATTTGAACCGGGATTGAAGAAGAAAAATACCGGCAGGCCGATACCGAATGAAGCGACCAATGGTCTGAAGAACAAACGCGGCACCCTGTCCATGGCCAGAACCAGCAATATTCACAGTGCGACCAGTCAGTTCTTCATCAATGTCGTTGACAACGTCAGTCTCGATCACCGGGGAACCCAGCCCCAGAATTTCGGATACGCCGTCTTCGGCAGAGTTGTTGAAGGAATGGACGTGGCGGACAAGATTGTTTCGGCGCCGACGACCTCGGTTGGCGGCCACCGGGATGTTCCCAGAAAGGATATTGTGATCCTCAAGGCATATCTTGAATAGAAGTTCCGTTCACCACAAATAAAAAGGCCCTTCGAGAGTTTCGAGGGGCCTTTTTTTATGTTTCAGGAACCATCAGGGCGGATCTTATTCTTTCCTGCCGTCGAAAAGTCCGGGTGGTTGTTCAACACCATCCTCCGGGAGGCCGCCGTTTTCTTTCGGCTTGGTTTCAGCAACCTTTCTGACCACTCGCGAGGACACTCGTTTCCCGATGGCCGGCGCCCCTTTAATCAGGAACTCGTCCATATTGAAATCCGAGAAATTCTGCTTGGCCCTTTTGTTCGGGGCAAAATGGGTCCTGACCCAGACCCCCTCCCCGGTTTTCAGAAACAGGATCTTCGACTTCCTGTTCTCGGCAAAGAGCCGGTACTCCTTTTCGAGAATGAATTTCGGCATTCTGAATCTCTTGATGTATGAGAGATTTTCCTCCCCGTCCCGATAGACAACGTTGAAGATCAGTTTTTCATCAACCTTGCCGACCCAGGCCAGATCATTGCCGACAAAAGTTTTTTCACAGACGTTGATTACTTTATAGACGCCATCCAGACTGATCAGCAGGATCTTGTCATATTCCGAGCAGGCAAAGGTGTCCTCTTCGGGGGCTTTCACCTGGGAGCCGAGAAAGCCGCTGTCCCGGTCATAACCCACCTGCAGGTTTGACAAAGCCACCTTGCGCACTTCAACCTCGGAGAAAGTACATATTTCAGTCCGCCGAGGATACAGGGAGCCATATTTGTCAAGCAGGTCATCAATATACCGGATGGTAAAACCTGTCATATCCTTGAGGCTTTTGACAATCTCGTCGATCCGGCTTTTGACCTCCTGAATCTCCTTCTTTTTCTTGTTGATGTCATAACGCGAGATCCTTTTGATCCTGATCTCTAGGAGTTTTTCGATATCTTCACTGGTCACATCTCGAACAAGTTTGCTGCGGAAGGGTTTCAGCGAGGCATCAATGGTCACGAGGACCGCTTCGTATGTTTTACATTCTTCGATGTCTTTATAGAGGCGTTCTTCAATAAAGATCTGTTCAAGGAGATGGGCGTGGAGTTTTTCCTTGTTCCGGTCAAGATCGATCTGCAGTTCTTTCTCAAGATCGATTTTCAGTTTGCGGGTGTTGTATTCGAGAACCTCGTTGACCCCGATGGTCACAGGATGATTGTCTCTGATGACGGTCAGATTCGGGCTGATGGGCACTTCACAATCGGTAAAGGCATAGAGGGCGCGGATGGTGTCGGCAGCGTAAATTCCTCTGGCCAGTTTAATTTCGATCTCAACTTCTTCCGCAGTGTAATCATTGATGGAGAGAATCTTGATCTTGCCGGTACGGGCCGCTCGTTCAACACTTTCGATCAGGGATTCGGTGTTCACCGAGTGCGGCAGCTCCTTGATAGTGATGGTTTTCTCGTCTTTTTCCTCGATTCTGGCCCGGCATTTGATCCGGCCGTTCCCCTGATTGTAGCCCCCGACATCGACCTGCCCTCCCCTGGGAAAATCAGGGAAAATCTCGAATTCTTCGCCCCGGAGGATTTTTTTCTGGGCTTCCAGCAGTTCGCAGAAATTGTGGGGCATGATTTTGGTGGCCATGCCGACCGCAATCCCTTCGACTCCGGTAAGGAGCAGCATCGGCAGTTTGGCGGGCAGCGCAACGGGTTCCTTCATCCTGCCGTCGTAGGAATCGACGAACTCGGTCAGATCCCGGTTGAACATGGTTTCCCGGGCCAGAGGAGACAATCTGCACTCGATATACCGCGCGGCCGAGGCATTGTCTCCGGTGTAGATGTTGCCGAAGTTCCCCTGCTTGTCGATCAGGTAATCTTTGTTGGCGAGGTTGACCAGGGCGGAAAAGATTGACGCATCGCCGTGGGGATGGAGCTTCATGCAGTCTCCGACCACGTTGGCGACTTTATGGAACCGCCCGTCATCCATATTGTGCAGGGTCTGCAAAATTCTGCGTTGGACGGGTTTTAAGCCGTCGTCGATGACCGGAATCGCCCTCTCCCGGATCACATAGGAGGTGTAATCAAGGAAGTTTCCGTCAAAAAGCTGGTGCAGTGTGCCGTAATTGGTATCCATATCCGGTTCCGTCTAGATAAGCGGGTCGTCAACAAGATTTTCCATAATATACGCCTTGCGTTCCGGGGTGTTTTTGCCCATGTAGAACTGGAGAAGAATCGGGACGTCGCTTAACCGGTCGATGCTGACCTGTTTCAGGCGGATATCATTGCCGATGAATTGTTTGAATTCCTTGGGCGATATCTCGCCAAGCCCTTTGAATCTGGTGATTTCGACTTTCAGTTTCTTGCTGCCCCTGCCGGCAAGTTTTTTTTCCGCGGAAGTTCGTTCCTTTTCGGAATAGCAGTAAATGGTGTCCTGTTTGGTCCTGACCCGGTAGATAGGGGTTTCAAGGATATAGACATGCCCTCTCTTGACCATTGACTCAAAATAATGGAGGAAAAAGGTGAGGAGCAGATTCCGGATATGGAGGCCGTCCACATCGGCATCGGTGGCCAGGACGACCTTGTCGTAACGAAGGCCGCCGATGGAATCCTCAATGTTCAGGGCTCGCATCATATTGTACATCTCGTCGTTTTTGTAGAGGAGCGAGAGATCCTGGCCGTACACATTCATCGGTTTGCCCTTGAGCGAAAAAACCGCCTGGGTCATGGGATCGCGGGAGCTGACGATCGAGCCGGAGGCAGACTGCCCCTCGGTGATGAAGATCATGTTCTCCTGACCTTCTTTCGAAGGGTGGGTTTTACTGGGATGGTATTTGCAATCCCTGAGCTGGGGGACTTTCAGCGCAACTTTTTTGGCCTTGAGTTTTGCTTCTTTCCTGACCTGCTGCAGGTCTTTACGAACTTTGGCATTGTGCTGGATCTTCTGGATCAGGATGTCGGCCACATCGGTATGCTTGTAGAAATAATCAACCAGGACATCCTTGACCTTGTTGACGATCCAGCCCCTGATTTCGGTGTTGCCGAGTTTGTTCTTGGTCTGGGACTCAAAAATCGGATCTTTCACCTTCACCGCTGCCGCCCCGACCACGCCGTCCCGGACATCTTCTCCGGCAAACTTTTTGCCTGAATAATCATTGATCCCTTTGAGAATTCCCTCCCGGAAGGCAGAAAGGTGGGTGCCGCCTTCGTTGGTGTAGGTGCCGTTCACAAAGGAAAAATAGGACTCGCCGTAACAGTCGGTATGGGAGAAGGTGAATTCCAGGGTGCTGTCCTTGTAATGGATCGGTTCATAGAGCTGGGTCCCCTCAATCTCGTCATCGAGAAGATCCCGCAGGCCGTTTGCCGAGTAGAACAGCTCCTCATCGAGATAGATTTTGAGCCCGGCATTGAGATATGCATATCGCCATAATCTTTTCCGGACGAAATCCAGGTTGAATTCAAACTCCTCAAAATGTTTGGGGTCAGGGACGAAACTCACCAGCGTGCCGTTTTTCTCGCTGGTCTTGCCTTTGTCCTCACCTACCAGTTCGCCGTTGACAAATTCGGCCGAGGCAAAGAGCCCGTCCCGGACGGACCGGACGGAAAATTCCGCGGAAAGCGCGTTGACCGCCTTGGTGCCGACGCCATTCAAGCCGACGGAAAACTGGAAGACCTCATCGTTGTATTTGGCGCCGGTATTGATAACGGAGACACATTCAACAAGTTTCCCGAGAGGAATGCCGCGGCCATAGTCCCTGACCGTGACCCGCCCCGTCTCGCTTATGGAAACTTCGACCCGGTTCCCCTCCCCCATGATGAATTCATCAACCGCATTATCGATCACTTCCTTCAGGAGCACATAAATCCCGTCATCGGGATGAGAACCATTGCCGAGGCGGCCGATATACATCCCCGGACGCAGCTTGATGTGTTCCAGAGAACTCAGGGTCTTGATCTTGTCTTCGTTATACTTTGTCATGGTCGTCAGCTGGTGTGCATCGACAGGCTGGAGCCTTATAAGATATTGAGATCATTGAGAAATCAGGGTGTGTCCTGATAAAATCTTCATTGGATGTTCGAGATAAATAAACCCTGTTTCTATATCCCCCTTTCCGCAACCCTGCAATGATAATTTTGGGTCATCGGTTTAGAGGAGAACGTCTTCTTCGTTAATTCAGCATCTTAGCGAAAGAGTGGCGCATCTCGCTCCTGACGATGGTCCGTCGATCATACTGATGCAGGAAATTCTCCTGGTCTGAAAGGGAAATTGGTTTTTCAATAATTGAGTTTTTTTTTTGAAAGAGAGCTGTTCATTACCGCCCATTTCGGCAATAATTGAAGCTTGCCGAAATGGGCGGACCATCTCTTTATTTAAGGAGCGATCAGCATATGAATTCTGTCAGCAACGCAGCACTTGGCACTGAAAAGGTGCTCTGGAAACTCGAAGATCTCTATTCATCCCAGGACGATCCCGCTCTTACCCGGGACCTTGAACTCTGCCGGAGTGAAGCAACCCGTTTGCAGGAGCAATATGAATACAAGATTGCGGAGCTGGATGGTCCAGCCCTTTGTGAACTTGTCGCTGCCCTGGAAAAGCTGGAATCCCTTCAGGGCAGGATCGCGACCTTCGCCTTTTTAAACTTCACCACCCGGACCAGGGATGCTAAGGCCGGGGCGTTTCTCCAGAAGATCAAGGAATTCGGCAGCAACATCGGACGCAAGACCGTCTTTTTTGAACTGGAATGGAACCGGCTGGATGAAAAACAGGTCGAGTCACTGCTGGGCAGTCACCACCTGGCATCCTATCGTCACTATCTGAAAAGCATGAGAAGGTACGCACCCCACCAGCTCTCCCGGGAGGAAGAATCCCTGCTCATCGAAAGAGCTCCCGTTGGCCGCAGCAGCTGGAACAATCTGTTCGACAAGGTGCTGGGACATCTGGAATTCGGTATCAACAAAAGAAGCGAGGAGGAAGTTCTGTCCGACCTCTACAGCGCGGACCGCCTGGTCAGGAAACAGGCCGCCGCTGATTTGACCGGCGGCCTGAAAAGCCAGCTCCATGTGCTTACCCATATTTTCAATACCATCCTTGCCGACAAGATGATCGATGACCGGCTGCGCGCCTACCCCTCCTGGGTGAGTTCGATGAACCTGTACAATGAACTGGAGGAGAAAACCGTAGCGGCGCTGATCGAATCCGTAACCGGCAGATATGACATTGTGAAGCGCTATTATCTGCTCAAGCGGGACCTGCTGGGACTCGATGAACTCGTTGACTATGATCGGTATGCGCCACTCCCCTTTCTTCCGGAAACATCCGTCTCCTGGAGTGACTGCCGAAAGATGGTCCTTGATTCATTTGCTGAATTTTCAGGGGAGATGGCGGAAATCGCCGAAAAATTCTTCACCGACGCCTGGATTCATGCACCGATCATTGAAGGCAAGCGCGCCGGAGCCTTTGCTCACCCCTGTGTGCCGGAGGTTCATCCTTATGTGATGGTGAATTACGCCGGCACCTTACGGGATGTATCGACCGTAGCCCATGAACTCGGGCACGGGGTGCATCAGCATCTTGCGGCACGCTGCGGTTATTATAACAGCGGAACAACCCTGGTCCTTGCCGAGACGGCCTCGGTTTTTGCAGAACTCCTGCTTTTCAGATCCCAGCTGGGGATGATTTCCGGCCGCAAGGAGAAAAAGGCCTTTATCTGTCAGAAACTGGAATCGATCTTTGCCACCGTTTTCCGGCAGGTTGCCATGAACAGGTTTGAAGAGCGGATTCATACCGGCAGAAGGGAGAGCGGAGAACTCTCTCCGGAGGAGATGACCGTTCATTGGCTTGAGTCACAAAAGGAGATGTTTGCCGGATCGGTAACGCTGACCGATGACTATGGAGTGTGGTGGTCCTATATCCCTCACTTTCTGAACACCCCGGGATATGTTTATTCCTATGCCTTCGGTGAACTTCTGGTGCTGTCGTTATACAGAATCTACCAGACCGACTCGGAAAAATTCGTCCCTCGATATCTTGAACTTCTGGCGAGCGGCGGCAGCATGAGTCCTTATGAACTGCTGCAACCATTCGGAATAGACCTCAACGACAAATCCTTCTGGCTGGGGGGGCTCGAACTGATCGACGACATGCTCCAGGAAATGGAGGAACTTTGAGACAAAATGGTTGTTATTGAAGCTCCCCGCGAAAGATAGCAAACGGAGTGCGCCTTCGAGCCACGGGGTATCTCCGTATGGAAGGGTACTGACATCAGATTCGCACACCCACCCCGCATCAGATAGCGCAGACTTCGAGCTGCGGGGAATGCGGTTCGCTATGCATGTCCAGCCTTGTCTGTCGGCATGTCCAGGATCATTCTGACAGCGGAGGCGAGGCGTTGCGGGGAGATTGGTTTGCTCATGTAATTGGCGCCTCTGGTTATGATATCCCGGTGAACTTCCGGGTTGTCGGCAAATCCCGACATGTAGAGGACCCGGATGTCTTCCTGCCGGTTCCTGAGCCTTGCGGCAAGCTCGATGCCATCCATTCGCGGCATATAGACATCGGTGAGGAGCAGATCGACGGTGTCGCCGTAGTTTTCATAATATTCCAGGGCGGAGACCCCGTCCTCGGCGATCAGCAGATTATACCCGAGACCGCCAAGCACTCTTTCCACGTAATTTCTGATTTCCTTTTCATCATCAACAACGAGTATCGTTTCCTTGCCACCTTCCATTTCCGGATCAACTGAAATGGTCGATTTTTCTCCTTCTTCAACCGCTCTGGGAAGATACACCTCGAAAGTCGCCCCCTTGCCAGGTTCCGAGGTTACGAAGATGTTGCCGTTATTCTGCTTCACAATGCCGTAGACGGTGGCAAGACCGAGGCCGTGCCCTTTCTCGCTCTTGGTCGAAAAGAAGGGTTCGAAAATTTTCTCCCGGACCTCGGGAGAAATTCCCGGGCCGTCATCCTTGAAACTTACCAAAACATAATCTCCGGGTTTGACACCGTGGTGGGATCTGGCAAACTGATGGCCCAGGGAAATATTTCGGGTCTCAATCTGCAGGTTCCCGCCGTTTTTCTCAAGGGCGTCCCGGGCATTTTTAACCAGATTCATGATCAGCTGGTCCATCTGGGCGTAATCAATATTGATGTCCCAGAGGTTTTCGGCCCTGGTGAAAGTTGTGGTAACATTTTCTCCGGCAATCGATCTGATGGCATCGGCAAGCTTGTCCAGGATATCGTTAAAGGATATTTTGCTGGGGATCGTCCTCTGTTCCTGGCTGAAGGTCAGAAGCTGCCGTACCAGTTCCGCCGCTCGCCGGCTCGATTCATTGATGATTTCAGCATTTTCATGAAGCGTGGTTCCTTTTTTGCAGTCCATCAATATCAGCTGTGAATACCCGCTGATTGCGGTCAGGACGTTATTGAAATCATGAGCGATCCCGCCGGCCATCCGGCTGATGGTCTCCATTTTTTTTCTGTAGGCCACCTGGGCCTGGAGCTTTCTGTTCTTTTCGTCGGTCCGGTGTCTCACGATAATCGAAGCCATTGACTGTCCGAGGGATTTCATAAACTCCTCTTCCTCGGATCCCCAGTTATGGTCGATATCAAGGTAGAGGTTGATGATCCCGAGAACCTCTTCCCCGCGGACGATCGGAATACAGCAGTGACTGTGCGGTTCGGCGCCTTTTATCTTGATGTCGTGAATCTCGGACTCGCACCTGAAGCCGCCTATTTTCCTGTTTTCCGCAGCCCTGCCGCAGATACAGGTGCCAAAAGGGATCTTGTGACAGATGACCGTCTGCTCCTCCGAGAACCCTTTGTGGACCTGAAGATTCAACATTCCCGGTTCATCTTCCACGGTAAAAATGGCCCCTTTTTTCTGCAGACCCTCAAATGAACAGGAGAGAATGAGATCCAGGGCGTTCTGCAGCTGTTCCTTGAAAACAGCCGGTTCAAGGGAGATTTTCATCAGGTCGTTGGCGGTCTTCTGCATTTTCAGGGCTCTGCGGAGCTTTTCCCTGGCCATTTTCCGGTTGGTGATATTCCGGTCAACGCCTCTGAAACCCTTGAATTCCCCGGAGGACTTGAAGAGGGGCACCGCATTGGATTCAAGAACCATTTCGCTGCCATCCCGGTGCCGGAAAGTATTTTCCTGCAGGTAGAAAGGCTGTTGTGATTTATAGAATGCGGCAAAGGAATTTTTTGCCCTGGCCGCATTGTCGATGGTCATAAAATCAAGAGGAGACCTGCCGATGGTCTCCTCGGGTGAGTAGCCGAGCATGTCAATAACCTGGGAACTGCTGAAGGTGTAATGCATGTTGATGTCCATTTCCCAGGTGCGATCGGAGCTGGTTTCAACAAGGTTCCGATAGATTTCGTTGCTTCTCAGAAGCTCCAGAAGGGTATGCTTGTGGCTGGTGGTTTCCTTTTCAAGATTTCGTAAGGTGGTATCAAGCTCGTGCTGCAATTTCTCGTTTTTTCTCCGGCTTGCCTCGCGGTCATGGAAAATTGCCAGGGTTTTCCGGCTTGCGGGGTCGATCGCCTTCAGAAATTCTCCGTTTCCGTCCTTGATCAGAAAATCAGAAACTCCGGTATTCAATGCCGCGAAGGCCTCCCTGGCATCGGACCTGTTCACAAGAAGGATAATCGGAGTGGCTGGAAAATTCAGCACCAGCTGATCGATACTTTTTGGATCGTTCACATCAGCGATAATGATTTGGGCCGGTCTGGTTTGAAAGGTTTCGACAGCCTCTCGGGTTGAAGAAGAGATGGTGCATTCCAGATCGGAAGTTTCTGTGGCAAAATAATCCTCAGCCTGTTTTTTTTGGGCCGGATCTTCGATGATCAGCAATGCGTTCGGCATTATAAAAGTCCAGAAATTTCGGTTAAGTGCTTTGTCAGGTCTCTTTATTCTATAAAAAACAGCTCTGCCAAATCAACCAAATACCTCATGGCCTGAATCTGCTAAAAAAAGTTTGTCAACTGCAAGGTCTTTGCAGACCGGCCTCAACAGATTTCCGGGTGGCGGTGTCTGCCAGGATCTCGATAATTTCAAGGGAAAAATCCATTGCCGTTCCCGGTCCCCGGGAAGTGATGATTCTGCCGTCAATCACCACCGGAGCGTCCTTTATGCGAACATTCTTCAGTGCCATTTTTTCAAGGGATCCGGGATAACTGGTGGCGCTTTTGCCCTCGAGAATGCCTGCTTTGCCGAGAACCATCGGGGCGGCACAGATTGCGGCGATGTGGCGCCCTTTGCCTGCCATTGATCGCACCAGGGACAGAACCCGGTCATCAGCCATCAGGTTGTTGGTCCCCGGTTGCCCGCCGGGCAGGGCGAGCAGGTCAAACTCGTTTGCCATCACCTGGTCAAGGGTTGTTTCAGGGATGATCAGCGTTCCTCTGGCGCAGGTAACGGGTCCGACCTGGTCGGCAAGGGTGGCGGTGATCACCGTAAATCCCGCCCGGCGGAAAAGATTGATCATGGTCACCGCTTCCAGTTCTTCACAGCCGGGGGCAATCGGAATGAGTATCCTGCTCGACATTTTCGGGGTCCTCCATGTTGATAGTCGGTAAAAATTGAGTTGAGCAGCTTGTCTGCCCATACGAAACTTGTACCCAAGGGGGACTGAAGTGAGTCACCGCGGGGTGAAAAGCGAGTTTTCGGGGCGGGAGAAACAGCAATCACCCTCTCCTCCGTTAAAGTGCTTGCCAAATAGTATCCTCTTTCATAATCTGTCAATTATCAACAGATTTTTCCCATCCACCCATGACCCATGAAGAAGAATTGATCTATGGACAGCCAGTATCTGCGGAAAATCATCACAAGCTTTCTGGCGGAAGATATCGGCCAGGGAGATATTACCAGCGAGCCGATTTTCCCTCCCGACCAGCCGGGAAAGGCCATCTTTATTGCCAAGGATGATTTTATAGCCGCCGGACTTGAGACCGTGGCGCCGGAAGTGTTTTATTGTCAGAACGAAACAATCACCTGCCGGGGAATTCAGGACGGGGCAGGAGTTTCTGTCGGGGATGAAATTCTGAGCGCCGAAGGTCCGGTTCTCGACCTGTTGAAAGCGGAACGGGTCGCCCTCAATCTGGTCCAGAGATTATGCGGGATCGCCACCCTGACCGCCCGATATGTGGAGAAAGTAAAAGACCTTCCCGTGACGGTGGTTGATACCAGAAAGACCACCCCCGGCCTCAGGGTTCTTGAGAAATATGCGGTCCGGGCAGGTGGTGGCCATAACCACCGGATGAGTCTGGCTGACGGGGTTCTGATCAAGGACAACCATATTGAGGCGTGCGGGTCGATCACCAGGGCGGTGGAAATGGTACGGTCCCGGGCACCGCACACTCTGAAGATCGAAGTGGAAACTGAAAGTCTTGCTCAGGTGCGGGAATGTCTTACCTGCGGGGTTGAGATCATCATGCTCGACAACATGAGTTGCGACCTGATGCGCGAGGCCGTCGAAATTGTCGCCGGGAGAGCACTGCTTGAGGCCTCCGGAGGGGTCAATCTGGAGACGATTCGGGACATTGCCGAAACCGGAATCAATATCATCTCCGTAGGTGCCCTCACCCATTCTGCACCGGCCTGTGACATCAGCATGCGGTTGAGTGCGAAATGATATGAGAAGCAGAAACTGCTCCCCCTGTGGCATCCATTTCCGCCACCATACAAAAAGGCCCTGCCACCCGAACGAAATCCATCCACATTAGATGGCAAGGGGATGTTCGGATAGCAGGGCGAATGTCCATCAGTAGAGACTGACAAACTGATTCAAGTTATAAAATTTATCCGGGAATTTCAATACCGGAAAATTACGAGGATCCCTGCTGTTACCTCATATCCTTGCCCAGACACCAAAAAACCTTGCCAGCGATTATTTACAGGAATATGAAACACGCTGAATAGCGCATAATGTGCAAGAAAGAATGCAGGCCTTTGCTCATATTGCAGGGTCTGCTTTGTCCAAAATGGTTCTTATTTAAAAAGCTCTTCAAGTTTCCGACGGGCGGCCTCACTTTCCGATTCATAAGCCGCGTCATTCTCTCCGCCCTTCATTTTAAAATATTCGCAGAGGTTTTTTCTTTCCTTGTCATGCACCGCATCGGGAATTGCCGGCTCCCGGCACTCACGAGATACATTGGGATCATAAAAGGCACAATTCAGGCAGATATGCAGATCCCGCCCGCAATGGTCACACTCATCCCGAAACATGATCCTTCCAGCGGGGATTCCTTTTTTGCAGAAAGCACAGAACATGGACAATTTCCTGATTGTAATGATTCGATGAACACTAAATTCTCTATATCCTATAATTCATAATATTTCAGAAGATCGATCGCGGTAATATCAGCCAGAATACGGCCGTTCCCGTCAACTACCGCCATCTCCTTGGCCCCGGTGCCGGCCATGCGCTTGAAAACGGCATCCACGGTTTCATCGGGAGAAGCGTTGACGTTGCCGCTGCTCATGAGATGGGCGGCCTTTTCGACATGGATGTTCCGCAGGATATCCCGAGGGTGGATCTTGTCATTATAATGATATGGATACAGATGCCGGATCAGCGAGCCGATGGTGATTGCGCCAAGGAGCCGGCCCTGCTCGTCGACCACATAAACCAGGCGGGTATGGGGAAAACGAACCGCCACCCGGATCACTTCGCCGATGTCGCTATCGCTCGAGACACAAGGAAGTTCCCGGTCCTTGATATGCTCCATGATCTCTTTTATTTTCATAGATTCACCTGTCGTTATTTGTCTCGCCTGCGTTCATAATCGCCCATTTCACCAGAGGCGGGGAAATAATTTCATTCAGGATGATTGAGACCAGCATCGCACTGAGCAAAACATCGAAAACCTCTGCCGGCAATATCGGCCGGGCAAGAAAGATCAGCCCCAGAGAAAGGCCTGCCTGCGGCAAAAGGGCCATGCCGAGATTTCGGTAGATCAGGGGTGAAGCTTTGGCAATTCTGCCGCCGATATAGGTGCCGCCCAGTTTGCCGGCAAATCGTCCGACGAGAAGGATCATGCCGAGAGAGGCGGACGTGGCGAAAACCTTCATGTCGAAATGGGCGGCGGCAAGGGTGAAAAACAGACAGAACACGGTTTCCTCGATAATATCCAGTTGATGGAATAAATCATCAGCGTGCCTGACCTTGTTGATAATGACAAACCCGGTCACCATATTGGCCAGGAGTGGCGAAAAATTTAACTTATGAGCTAAACCGCTGACCAGAAAGATCACCCCGAGGGTCAGCATGAAATTGGCCTCAGGCCGTTTCGACGGGTCGAGAAATTTGCTGAAAACAAGTCCCGCCGCCAGACCAACCGTCACAGCGCCGACAATAGTCATAATCCCCTGCAGAACAAGAGAAACGTCCGTGCTGCTGAACAGCAGTTGACCGGCGATGGTGATGGCGCCGGCAAAAATAATGATGCTCAGGGCGTCGTCCAATGCGACAACCCCGAGCAGGGTGGTGGTGAGGGGGCCCCGGGCCCGGAGTTCATGGAGAACCGCCATGGTTGCTGCCGGGGCGGTTGCAACCGAAATGCCCCCCAGAACAAGGATCACCGAGAGGAAGGTGCTGCCGTTTTCACTGATGATCCCGGGGAGAAAGTGTCCCGACAGATAAACGGCGAGGCAGCTGCAGATAAAAGCGCCGGTTCCCTCGGCGAAGTTGATCCACAAGATTTCTTTTCCCAACCCCCGAATCCTTGAGATCAGCAGGCTTCCACCAATGGAATAGGCGATGAACCCAAGGGCGATTTCGGAGGTGAAATTGAAAAGGTCTTCGATCTGGTGAAGTGAGAGCAGACCGCTGATTGAAGGCGAAAAAACCAGTCCGCTGACAATATAGCCGCTGATTCTCGGCAGCCGGAGAAGATTGGCACCCTTGCCGGCGAAATAACCTGCAACCAGAATAAATCCGAGAATAAAGAGGGGATGAAACGCGGAAAGAGTCATCGCGATCCTGTCCTGAATTGTTGGACGCCTTGGTATCACGAGTCGGCGTGGTAAAGCTTAAGTCGGGCAGCTCGTCTGCCCGTACCGATTAGTTACGTTGAAAAGCGTGCCTGCTTATCCGAAACTTATGCCCCTGGGCGAATGCGAGCTCGCGAGACATCGAGACTTATACCCGCAGGGTGTAAAAGTCGGTGATGGCTTTTACCATGGCGGGGATGGTGTACACCTCGGGCTGCACATCTATTTTGAGGCCTTTCTTCTCGGCGGTCCGGGCGGTGATCGGGCCGATGACCGCCACCTTCACCTCACCCAGCAGCTCCCTGAACTCCTTTTCATCCCTGATTTTGAGCATTTCCAGGAAATTCCGGACGGTGGAAGAACTGGTGAAAGTCACCATATCGATTTCCTTATTCTCCAGGGCCGTCCGGACCGCTTCATAATCGTCCGGCCTGATATTGCGATACACCGGAGCGACTGTCACCACGGCCCCGTTCTCCGCAAGTTTTTCCGGCAGGACCTCCCTCGCCTCCTGGGCTCTCGGGATCAGCACCTTGCTGCCCTGAACACCGGCTTCAATCAACGCCTCGGCCAACCCTTCACCGGTAAATTCTTCGGGCAGGAGGTCCGCCTTGATCCCGTATGATCTGAGGGTGTCGGCGGTGGCAGTGCCGACCACGCCAACCTTCGGTCCCTTCAAATCGCGGCCATCCATCCCAAGTTCGGAAAGTCTTCTGAAAAAGAATTCTATGGCATTGATGCTGGTGAAGAGAAGCCAGTCATACTCCGCCATATGCTGTAATGCCTGATCGATTTCCTGCCAGCTTTCCGGCTCGACGAGGGCGATGGTTGATCCCTCCAGGCACTCCGCCCCGTTCTCTTCGAGCAGCATCACCAACTCGCTGGCCTGGGCCCTGGTTCTGGTGACGAGGATCTTCTTGCCGAACAGAGGCTTTTTCTCGAACCAGCTGATCGTGTCACGGAGCTTGACCACTTCGCCGACCACGACCAGGGCCGGAGGGGTAATCCCTTCCTTTTTCACTTTTTCGGCAATATCGGCAAGGGTGCCGACCACCGTCCGCTGCTCCGGGGTGGAGGCCCAGCGGATCACTGCTACCCTGCTTTCCGGCGGGCGACCATGCTTGATCAGATTTTCGGCAATTGTCGGAAGATTCTTGATCCCCATATAAAAAACAAGGGTGCCGATGCCGGTTGCAATCTTGTCCCAGGCCACCCGGCTGTCTTTTTTGGTCGGGTCTTCATGGCCGGTGATAAAGGCAACCGAAGAAGTGTAATCGCGATGGGTGATCGGAATGCCGGCATAGGTTGCGGCAGCGGTCGCCGAAGTGACTCCGGGCACTACTTCAAAAGCGATGCCGGCAGCGACCAGCTCTTCGATCTCCTCTCCCCCCCGGCCGAAGATAAACGGGTCCCCGCCTTTAAGCCTAACCACCAGCTTCCCTGCCCTGGCCTTGTCGACCAGGATCTGATTTATTTCTTCCTGGGTGAAGGCATGGTGGACATTGCCCTTTTTTCCGGCATAAATGAGTTCTGCCGTTGCCGGCACATGCTTCAGTAGTTTTTTGCTGGCAAGATGGTCATAGACCAGGACTTCGGCCCTGCCGAGAAGGGCGAGACCTTTCACCGTAATCAAACCAGGGTCACCGGGGCCAGCCCCGACCAGGTAGACCTTCCCGGCATTACTCTTGTTTTCAATCATTGATTTATTTTCTCTCACGATAAAACGACAGGGAGCGCGGGACATCATTCCCGGCGCTCCCCTCAATTGCTGCTCTGATTTTTATAGCGTAGAGTCACTACCGAAAAAAGAAAGTTTAGAAAACCATTCGCTCAGCTCACCTCAACAACTCTACACTCATCACTCTTCACTTTTAACTTTTGACGATCACTTCACGTTGTCGCCGTACACTTCTTCAAGAATTCGCCGGCCGCCGAGATCAAGAATTTCCTCGGCCAGGGCGATACCCATGCTGACTGCATCAGAAACCTTACCGCTGACTTCCTTCTTGACCACTTCGCTGCCGTCAATGGCTGCGACCAGCCCGGTCAGGGTGAGACGATCGCCATCAACGGTGCCGAACGCGCCGATCGGCACCTGGCAGCCGCCTTCAAGGCGATGGAGAAACGCCCTTTCTCCGGTGACCGCGATGGTCGTCTCCTCATCCTGGAGAAAGGCCAGGCCATCGAGCAATGCCTGGTTGTCTTTCCGCAGCTCGATTCCGACTGCGCCCTGGGCGACGGCCGGAAGCATTTCAGAGGGCTCGAAGTAGGAGGTGATCCGGTCGGACCATTTCATCCGGTTGAGTCCGGCGGTGGCAAGAATAATCGCATCATACATCCCCTCATCCAGCTTGCGAAGTCTGGTGTCGAGATTTCCGCGCAGGTCCTCGATTTTCAGATCGGGCCGCAGGCAGGCCAATTGTGACTTGCGGCGCAGGCTGCTGGTGCCGACAGTCGCTCCTTCCGGAAGGTTGTTGAAGGATTTGTATTTTACCGAGATAAAGGCGTCCCTCGGATCTTCACGCTTGGTGACCACCCCGATATGCAGTTCGTCCGGCAGGTCGGAAGGAACATCCTTCATGCTGTGGACCGCCATATCGACCTCGCGGGAGAGCATCGCTTCCTCAAGTTCTTTGACGAACAACCCCTTGCCGCCGACCATGGCCAGGGGAACATCGAGAATCTTGTCACCCTTGGTCACGATTTTGACCAGCTCAACCGTTGTTTCCGGGTACTGACTCTCGATCAGGTTTTTTATATTCGTACTCTGGGTCATGGCCAGAAGACTGGCTCTGGTCCCGATCTTGATAATTTTCTGCATCAGTGGATTCCTTTGTCTAGTAGTTTCGAAAAATATAGTGAGATGACTTTGTCAGCTAAATTTAATGGCAGCTGCTGCAGCTGCCGCCGGCACAACCGGAACATTTGCCGCCGGAGCCGGTGCCGTCATTCCCACCCGTCCGGGAGGAGAATGACGACATCATCTTTTTCAGATCATGGCTGCCGCATTCCGGGCATTGCGGTTTCTCGCCGCCCATGACCAGGAGCTCGAACTCTTTGCTGCACTTCCGGCAGCTGAAATCATAAAGCGGCATTATAACGTATAACGAACAACCTTTTCAATTATCGATCCGTTCCAGAAGTCCGGCAATCAGGAGCGGGATCATCAACTCATGGTGACCCAGCACGTTGAATCCCCGGCCGCCGGTTGCTGTGGGCCTGTTCACCACGTTGGTCATGGTCCGATACTGGCGGATAAAATCGAAGTTGGCGGTGGTGAACCGTTCAACCTTATACCCCAGATTCCGGACCACGGTGATCGCCTTCAGGAACACCTCGGGCATTAAAACAGCCGATCCGAAGTTAAGATATGCGCCGCCCTCGAGTTCGGAAACCTGCCGGCAGAAGAGTTTGAAATCATGATAGCTTGTCTGGCCGATTGCCGCACCGTCGGCAGAAGGGTGGATATGGACGATATCCGTCCCCACGGCCACGTGGACCGTTGCCGGTATCCCCAGTCGCCTGGCTGAGGCGAGCAGGCTGCAATTGTTGTGCGGGAAGTTCCGTTCCAGAAGATAAGCACCAAGGGCTTCCCCCATTCCTGTACCGGCCCGGGCGCCACGATTGATCGCTTCGTTGATTACCTCCCCGGTCTCTTTTGCAGCGCCAAACTGACCGGCTCCGAGAACCAGGTCAACATCTTCGGAGGTCCGGCCGACCATGGCGATTTCGGTATCGTGGACGATGCAGGATCCGTTCATCGCAATTCCGGTAATCACCCCTTTTTCCATCAGATCAATCAGAAGAGGGTTCAGACCGACCTTGATGACATGCCCGCCCATCCCGACGAGAATCGGTTTGTCATGGTTGTAGCTTTCGGCAAGCCTGCTGATGAGTTCCGGGAACTCACGGCCAAGGAGCTGATCGGGAAGGGAGGCGAGAAATTCTTTGACCGTGGCGCCTTTCTGCAGCGGTCTGGCAAAATTTTCCACAGTCACTTTGCTGAACCGGTCGTGAACCGAATAGGTGTTGAGATCTTTAAAATCAAGCGGATCAATGGTCATTGATTATCACCGAAAAGAAGATCGTCGACCAGCCAGCATAAAAGATGTTCCACCCAGACATGGGTTTCCTGGATATGGGGGGTGACCGTGGTCGGGACATTGAGCGTGATATCGGCCATCCCGGCCAGAATCCCGCCGCTGCCGCCGGTGAGTACCGCCGTGTGCAGCCCCATGCTTTTCGCTGTCTCAATCCCCTTCACCACATTCGGGGAGTTACCGCTGGTCGAAATACCGAGGGCAAGATCTCCTTTTTTGCCGAGAGCCTGGACCTGTTTGCTGAAAATCTCGGCAAAAGAGAAATCGTTGCCGATACTGGTAATGTTTGACGTGTCGGTGGTCAGGGCAATGGCGGCAAGGGGCGGCCGGTTGATCATGAAGCGGTTGACGAACTCGGCGGCCATGTGCTGGGCATCTGCCGCACTGCCACCGTTACCGAAGATCAGAACCTTGTTGCCGTTTCGTAAAATATCGGCAATAAGTTCAGCAAGAGCGATAATTTTATCGGTATGGCCCGCCGCGAAATCTTCTTTTGCGGATATTGAATCTTTTAACTTCGCAGCGATAAATTCTTTCATGGTAAATATCCGCCGTAACAGGTTTATTTTAAAGGCGCTTAACATATTACAGCTGGTGCTCTTTGTCAATAAAACGAAGGTGTCGACTGTCGCCCTTTCCTTGGTGATCTCTCTCCAGTTTTTCTGGCTTCCCGCTCCCGCGCCCGCAGCTGTCAGTGAGCCACGGCAGACTGCAGCTCAGAAGGAGATTGGCCGGTTGATGGCAAACGGCTCCTATGCACTGGCGACCGAGGACCGAATCATTCTCTCGTCAAACCTTGATCTGCCAATGGTCCCGGCAAGTATCAGCAAGCTTCTCACCTCTCTGCTCGCCATCAGGACTCTCGGTCTTGACTACCGGTTCAGGACTGAATTCTACATCGACCAGGACAAAAACCTGTTCATTCAGGGTTTTGGCGATCCCTTTCTGGTCTCGGAAGAGATTCCGGATATCATGCAGAATCTTACGAAGAGAGGGGTGAATGAGGTCCGCACGATTTTTATTGATGACTCCAGTTTCAATCTTTCTGCTCCCCCGGATGGCGCCGGGGAAACCCTGAATCCTTATGATGTGTCCCCCGGGGGCCTGGTGGTGAACTTCAATACGGTCAATATCAGCAAAGACAAAACCGGACTGATCACTTCTGCAGAACCACAGACTCCTCTGCTGCCGATCATGAAAACCCTTGGGAGAAATCTGCCGGCCGGTATCCACCGGATCAATATTTCCCATGAACCGGAAAATGTCACCACCCTGACCGGCGAGCTTTTCAGGGCTTTTCAGGTATCAGCCATGATCTCGGGTGAAGGGCCGATTTTACAAAAAAAAATTCCGCCTGATGCAAAGCACATATATACGCATCGTTCATCAAAAAATCTTGAAGAGCTCATTACGGGGATGCTTCTCTATTCGAACAACTTCACTGCCAACCAGTTGTTCCTTACAGTCGGCGCAGTTTTGCACGGGTATCCTGCCACCTGGGAGAAGGCGCAATCGGCCATTCATGATTTTATCGATGCCGATCCGGTGCTCTCAAAGAGCGGCATTACAATCATTGAAGGATCGGGACTTTCCCGAAAAAACAAGGTCACGGCCCGGGCGATGCTGCAGATCCTGAAGCTGTTCAGGACCTACACCGATCTGCTGCCGTCTGAAAATGGAGATCTGATCAAGTCGGGCACCCTGACAGGGGTATACTCCTACGCCGGGTATCTGAAAAGAAATCACTCCTTACAGAGCTTCGTGATCATTCTAAACCAGAACCGAAATACCCGGGACCGGATTCTGTCACTCCTGAAAACGGTCAATGAGAATTGATGCATTCGTAAAAAGCCATCTACGTCCGCACCGGCCAACGATAAAACAATGAGTCTATTATCACTGCCCTTCCGTCTCGAGGTTTTTTGCGAGACCGAAAAAATTAATTCGAGCGCCTTGTCACTGTATTTGCTTCAGGCTTATGCTTTTGATAATATTTGTTAAGTATCCAGAAAACAGTGACGCGCTCATTCTTAGACCCTGCTCTCCTTAATAAAGGCTGACGATGGCACCGGAAGAAGAAAAGTTTGATCTTGATGAATCGGCCCGGGCTCTTTATCGGCAGTTTGCCGGGATCGACGATTCCGACCGTGCCGCCGAAGTAGATTCTTCCCGCTCAGAACTCATCGAGTATCTGAACAAGGAAGAGAAGATGCTTGATTACTACCGCCTTCTCCTCTCCCAGGCCACCTGTTTATTCTCAGAAATCCTGACCAACAGCCGTTTTGCGATGCTGGAAAAGGAAAACGATCAGAAGATAATCGCCTTTATCAATCACTTAAAAAAGATTGCCACCCACCCCAAGTTTGACGGCCGGATCACCTGCCGTCTTCGCGGCCAGCAACAGCCTGCCGAACCGAGCGGGACAGAAATCGGCTCATCCGAAACCTATGACTATGAACTCTCGGTAGGGAATCTGCTGCTCGACTACAATATGGCCCGCATCGTCGAGCAGAGGGAAAAAGAAAGGGGCAAGGCGATTTACGCCAAACTGATGGACGCCTTCCGGGCCATGAGCGTCATGAAGATCTTCAACTTTTCAATCGAAATCGGCAAAGGAGCAAAAAGCGATTATGACCGGATCGAAACCACGATCAGGCATCTGATCAATTTTTACAAGAGTGAGGGGACTGCCGACCGGAATGTGGTGCTTGATGAATATGATCAACCGAATATCAACCTGACCCTGCTGGCCGCAACCAACAAGGTTAAAGCCGCTGCCCTGCAGAATCTGGTTGACAAGATCAAGCCGAAAATCCTTGGCCCTGAACCTGCCGAAGAACTGAGTTTTTTTACAACTGTGTATGATGTCATTCTCGCTTCCAAAAAGTACCGGGAGCAGTTGGCAAAGATGCCAATCGAAATCAACAATGTCCAGTGGCTGACCCAGAACCTCCGGACAGATGCGAAAAAAACGGCGGAGGCGGTTCAGGCTTCACGTCTTGTTCTCTCCAAATACGGGAATAATCCCAGGATGGCTTCTGAGGTAATCTCCAGTATCAACAGTGATGGATATAGCGAAATCCGTACCGAGACCATGGGAAAAAGGCTCAGTCTGGCAACGGATTTTCTGTCCCTGGCGAAAGAAAAAGACAACAAGGTTGTCCAGAAGGAGGCCCTGAACAATATCGAGGCAGGTCTTGATCATGTTCCCGATGAGATTTTCGACCGGTTGACTATCCGGGACGGTGAAATAAGTACGGTTGATGACCAAGGAGAGAGCAGGGAGTGGTCTCTTAACAAACAGCTCTTTGGTCTGGTCAGTTTTTTCAAGCAGCGATCGGAGACCAAGAAAAAGGTCCAGTCGATCGCCAACCGGAATGTCCAGTTTGATTCAGAAGATTATTCGGTCATCGCCAGAAATTTCCAGATCACCGAGCTTGAAGCGGCGCATCTGATCGACCTGCTTCGCAACTGTTTTAACGAACAGGGGCATTTCCGCCGCAATTTCTTTGAAAAAAACATCCCCGAATTCGTTCAGTATGAAAGCCGGGTCTTCGGTTTCCTCTGGCATTATCTGAAGGAACTGCCGTCAAGGGAAGACCGGGTCTCTTTTCTGAACGCCCTGCAGTTGCTGGTGGGTGAACTGAAACAACCTCAGGATGCTTTAAAAATACTGCTCTCTGATATTTTCAGCCGTTCTGCGGTAAATTATTCCGACCGAAACGGCCTCATACTAAGCTCCATCCTGCTGCGCACCATGAACCGGGAAGCACGGAGCAATATCGAACTCACTCCGGAAGAGGTCCTCCTGGTTCGGAAAGGGCTCAACCAGGAGATGGTTCAGGTGGCACTCGACTTTTTCGAGAAAAATCATGAACTGCTGATGCGAAAATTCAGAAATCTGACCGAAGCACTGTTGAAATCCTCCGACCGGGATGAGTCGCAAGGTGACGAAAAACAACCCAGATTTCTGCTCTACCTGCAACGGGAGATCGTGATTTTTTTCGCCCTGATCGGTGGCGAGGCCGCCCAGTCGATTGTTCTGGCGATCGTCAGGGAGTTTGGCAACCCGACCTCCTCATTTTATAACACCCAGCCCGAGAAAGCTGACCTCAAGCATGCCCTGCAGCTTCTACAGGTGTCAGTCCGCGCCTTGCGAAGATTTGAAAATCCCCATGCCGAGGGGCTTTTTGACGAAATCATTGCCAAGGAAAGCGATTTCATAAAGCTGAACGACGATCCGTCTCATGAGTCCTATGTCAAAAGAGTCCTGGGCAGGATACGTCAAGTGGTCTGAAAAGAGTTTGACACCACCATCTTTCCGGACGTTCCGAACGTGATTTTTTCACCAAAATAATCATGCGCATCTCCTGATAATCAGGATAAAATATTGATAACAACCTTAAAAAACCGATTCACTCTATTCATCAAGGAGCTGGTTATGCGAACCGGAATTGTTTTAATTGCCCTGCTCTTCCTGACATCATTTTTTTTCCCCGCGTCCAGCCTCGCTTTATCGGGTGATTGCCTGCAAGGAGATTGCACAAATGGCGTCGGCACCTTCAAATTCCCAGGGGACGAACAGTATCAAGGGGACTGGAAAGACGGTAAACAGCACGGCGTCGGCACCTGGACATTTCCAGACGGCAGAAAATACATCGGCCATTTTAAGGACGGCAAATATGACGGCCCGGGAACTTTTTCCTGGCCGGATGACACGAAATATGTCGGCGAATGGAAAGACGGGCTGAAACATGGCCAGGGAAAATGGACTTTCCCTGACGGCAGAAAGTTCACCGGTGAATTCATCAACGGCAAACCAGGTAAAGGGAACTGGTCGTTCCCCGATGGCAGCAGGTATCAGGGCATTGAAAAACCCGGAACCATTAAAGCCAGATAACTCTACCGGCCCAGCATGACCATTGTTTCCAGGTGTCGGGTCTGGGGAAACATGTCAAATCCGGCCGCTTTCTGCAGACGAAAACCGTGCTCAAGAAACATTGCAAGATCGCGGAACAAGGTTGCCGGATCACAGGAAACGTAAACAATCCATCGACAGTCACCGGCAATGATCGCAGGGATCGACTCTTTGCAGCCCATGCGGGGCGGATCGATGATCAGCAGATCGAATTTCGCCCCCCTTTCCGCAAGGATTTTCATGCCCCCGGCGGCAGATGATCTGAAAAAATTGCAATCAAGGCCATATCTCGCGCTGTTTTTTTCCGCACTTCGCACTGACGATCTCTGCTGATCGAATCCGGACACCTTGTATCCGAGCATTGCCAGAGGAATGGAGAAATTCCCCATCCCGCAATACATGTCAAGCACGCGTTGCGCCCCGCTTTCCCTGACCCAATCGATCAGAACATTCACCAGCACCTGATTGAGTTCATGGTTGACCTGGGAAAAGCCACCTGCTTCGTAGGTCAGTTCATACCCCCCTGCATTCTGACCTCCAGGCGCAGAGAACGGCAGGATTATTGAAGCAGCCGTGAGCTCATCGTTTCCATCAGCGCAGACAGTTTGACGCAGGGCTCCTTCGGTGTCCAGAACCACCGCCTTAACCGGGATCAGCTCAGAAAGCAGCTCCCTTGCCGCAACCAGATCTCCGGCCCTGGGTTTCCGCCTGGTATGAAAGACAATGAGTCCGGTGTTGTCGCCAGGACTCGATAGTATTTCCAGCTCTCTGGAAATATCCAGAAGCCGACGGGCCGGAACACTTTCGAGAAGAAAAGGAATGAGAAAACCCGTTTCGGCCGATGCCAGAGGACACCCGGACACAGGCTCCAGGATATTGGATCCCGGCCTGAAAAAACCGACCTCCCCTCTTTCATCTATATGCAGTCTTACTCTCTGTCGATAATGAAAATGTTTTGGCGAGCCGGCAACCCCTTGCCAGATTACGGTGAACTCATTTTCGCGGGAATTGAAGCTCCCCGCGGCATGCCGCGGGGAATCTCCGTATGGAAGGTTACTTACATCAGATTCGCTCACTAACCCCGCAGCAGGGATGGGAGCCTGCGACACTCGGAGCTGCGGGGAATGCGTTTCGCTATGCATGTTCAGTAAATGAGACAACTGATCATGAAGAAATTCGTTTTTGATGGTGAGTTGAAAATCATAGGTCGCATGCTGAAAATCACAGCCTCCACATTGTCCAAAATGACTGCAGAGAGGATCCGTCCTGAAGGGTGAAGCGTTTTTAATATCAAGAGGAAGACATTCGGCATAATCCTTGTGTTGCCTGATGATCCGGTACGAAACCAATTCACCGGGCAAAACGTACGGCACCATTGCAATCTTGCCATCGGACATCCTGCCGAGACCACAACCGTTGCTGATAACCTTCTCTATTTCCAGAATTTTTTCAGCCAAAATCATCAACCATGGTTTTACTTACTGTCAAAGGTTCTGTATCATTGTCTTTTGAAAACACTAAAAAACGGCGAAATGTTGCAATTTTTATTTGCTATACTCCGTTTAATAATGGCATATATTCGAGGTGCTCAGTTAAGGGAATCATTATATTCGTTTTCTGCCGGGCACAAAACCTTTCCGGTAAGGAAATCAGAATCACTGGCTCCCTGGCTATCGATCGTTTCCGGGCGTCAACACAAACACTGGCAGGATCTCCTTTTTAAGCTTTATTTTTACGTTTAACCAATGTTTATTTTGCGGGAAAAAGAATGAAAAACATACTGGTTGTCGATGATGAAGACACTATCAGAATAACCATGTCCGAATGGTTTGCCGTTGCCCACGCTGATGCCCAATACAATGTTCTGCTGGCAGCTGACGGAAAAGAAGCGGTTAAACTGCTTGCGGCGGAAAAGGTTGATCTGCTGATAACCGATTTGAATATGCCAAAAATGGACGGCTTTGAACTGCTCGCCCACATGAACAATAATTACTCTTCTACCCCGATTATCGTCATGTCGGCATTCGCAACCCCGGACATCAAAAAGAAAGTTATCGATCTCGGCGCCGCGCAATTTATTCCCAAGCCCTTTTCTTTTGAAGATCTCGAGGAGATAGATTTCAACAGAATCTTCGCCCCCCCCAAAAAAAAGAACAATGGCAAAGGGTATGTCAACGGCATTTCGTTGCAATCTTTTCTGCAGCTGATCAGCATCGAGGCTAAAACCTGCACCCTGCAGATCAAATCCGGCGATAAAACCGGGACGATGTATATCCTGAACGGGGAGCTCATCAACGCCTTGTCCGGCAACCTTGACGGCGGCAATGCCGCCCGGGATATCATTTCCTGGAATGATGCGGGGCTGACCATTGAAATAGATCATGAGTGTACGAACAAGGATCGAAAGATCCAGTTCACCATTATGGGGCTCCTGATGGAGGCTGCCAGACTCCAGGATGAACGGGAAGCTGCGGAGAGCGGCCGTGTTGACGAAGAGGGTGAAGCGGCAGTTAAAGAGAAGGGTGAACCTGAACCGTCATCCCCCCCGAAATCTGAAGTAAAACCAGCACCTGTAACGGTTCCCGAAGTCGTGCCGGAACCTCCACCTATGCCGAAACCCGTTGCAACACAACCTCCTTCACCTCCGGTTGCGGTGAAGAGCAACAAAAACGACCTCGCAGGTATTAACCTCCCCAAGGTCCAGGAAAGGTTGAAAGAGTTTTCAGCCATCGACGGTTTTGCCGGAGCAGCGCTCCTCACGGTGAACGGCGAACCCCTGCAGATGGTCAGCACCAGCGGCAGTAATGTAAACCTTGAAAGCGCCGGAGTTTTTGCCAATAATATCCTAACCACTGCCAGGTCCTCCACCCGCAATATGGGAATCGGTATCAGCAAGATGGTCCAGATAGACACTGAATCAGGACATCTCTTTATTTCCGGGCGAGACAAATTCAACGTCATGCTCATCCTGGCCAGCAGCAGCAGCCTTGGTCTCGCCAAGATGATGGTCACCAAAGTCCTGGAAGAAATCGCCGACGATATGAAAAATTAATCTCGTTTGGATCATTCCCCTGCCTCATGATGGGTTTATAGCTGATATGCAAAGCTGGATTCGCAGCTTTCAAGGAACGAGAAAGTTTTTCGTTCAGTAAAAGTAGTTGTTTCGGGGGGAAATTTTTTCACATGAATTTCTTGCGATTCTTTCATGGCGAAGTCCTTTTGGGCAATACTATTCTGCACACGAAAGATTATTATCCTCCGCTCTGAAACCTGAATTCTTGTTGCATCCGCATTACCTATTCAAGTTTTTTTTTCACTGCTTACTTTCCCTGAATCTTTTAATGAAGTATAAAGTTAGGTAATTTTCCGGTTTGAGATTCACTTCTTTATTGAATATTGCAACTCAGGTAAATCATGGAATGCCCGAAATGCGGTTCAGAACAGGACGGAACGACCGAATGCCTTAAATGCGGCATTATCTTTGCCAAATTTCTGAAAAGAGCTGAAGAGGCTGAAAAGAAAACCGATCAGGTCCATCCTGAACCGGAAACTCAGTCAACACAAAAGAGAAGCCTGGTGCCAATTCTGGCATTTGGAGCGACTCTATTGGTGATAGCTGGAGCTGTCGGGTTCTGGTTAGGAAGCGACAGGATCCCACCTGGGCCAGATAAGGATACCGAAACCAACCTCCTGCAGGAATCTCGGCAACTGAACAATTACGCGCAAAATCGTCAAGCTTCTCAAAATTCTGTGCAGCAATCAAAAGTTTCCGGATGGAGCCAACAGTCTGACGGGAAGGACACCGTTAGCGCCATCGAGCGAGCGAGACAGGCTACGGTCTTCATCAGTTCCCCATGGGGAAGTGGATCCGGTTTTTTTATTGACAGCAGAGGACATATCGTTACCAACCGCCATGTTGTTCAAGTCAGCCCGGAGAAACTGGCCAGTCTCAAGGCAAACCGGGACAAGCTGCAGGAAGACATTGAGAATGAGAATAAAAGCCTGCGGTTCCTTGAAAAGGAGTTCCCAAAAATCACAAGACAGGACGTACGGCAGCAGCTCGAAAGACAGTATGAAATCCGGACCAGAAATCTTGCTAAGGCTATGAGCGTCTATAAGGAATTTGAGCAACAGATCAGCGCAATGTCATTAAAATCTGATTCAGATATCAAGGTGACGTTGCTTGATGGTTCTCAATACAGCGTCAGTTCCATCAACCTCAGCCAGGACATGGATCTTGCTTTATTAAGTGTATACATTAACGACACACCCTATATAAAACCTTCAAGCGATGCCCTTGAAATGAGCCAGGGAGAAAAGGTGTATACCATCGGCAATCCTTCCGGGCTTAATCACACCGTGACCTCGGGGATTATCTCGGGATATCGGCGACACAACGGCAAGACCATGATTCAGACCGATGCGCCAATCAATCCCGGGAACAGTGGTGGTCCATTGATTGACCAGGAGGGAAAGGTGATCGGAGTGAATTCTAAAATTCTGACCAACACCGAAGGAATAGGTTTCGCTATTCCAATAACTTATGTCGAAAAAGAGTTTTCTTTCTATATCCAACGCTAAATGAAAGTTGTTCCAGACGAAAATATGCAACCCGGAACAACCAGGAACATCACTTCCTGGGCAATTTTTATCAGTACTTTTTGTCGGCGTAAGCCAGCCAGCCGCCTGCCTCGACGAGGTCACGATCAAATGAGTTCAAGGAGAACGTGAACGATTTCTCGTTGTCTCCTGCAACAACAATTCTGGACCCTTTCAGATCGACTTTGATGCTGGCGCCATCACCGGCTGCCATGATCTGGTCAATCTCAGCTTTCTTCAGTTCCACCGCGAGCATCCCGCAGTTGAACATGTTCTGCCGGAAGATTCTGGCAAAACTTTCTGCGATGACCACATTGATCTCATTCACCTCAAACACCCAGACCGCATGTTCTCTTGACGAACCGCAGCCGAAGTTTGCCCGGGTGACTATGACCCCTGCCTTTTCAAGTGTTTCCGAAGCCGGATCAAATCCGTCAAGCTTGAGGTCCTCAAGAAGATAAGGTTTCAAGGCCTCTTTGCTGTTCTCGGTCAGATACTTGGCTGGAATAATCTCATCGGTATTGATATCGCTTCTGTTCAGGCAGATGATCGAACCGCCAAACTCTTTCATTTTCTTTCTCCAGCTGATTGATGATTACAGAAATTTGCGGGGGTCGGTTATTTTTCCGGTTACGGCAGTAGCCGCTGCAGTCATCGGGCTCATCAGATGAACCATTCCGCCCTTCCCCATTCTGCCGTTGAAATTGCGATTGGTAGTCGAGGCGCATACCTCGCCCGCTGCCAGAACACCGTTACTCATGCCGAGACACGCTCCGCAGGTTGGATTGGTCACACAGAATCCCGCTTCCATGAATTGCCGGATCAATCCTTCAGCAAGTGCCTGACTATAAACCAGAGGAGTTGCCGGTGAAAGTATTCCCCGAACGCCATCGGCAAGTTTATGCCCGGCCAGGATCACCGCGGCAGCGCGCAGGTCTTCAATCCGGCCATTGGTACACGATCCGATGTAGACCTGATCCACCGGAGTCCCCTCCATTTCGGAGACATCCTTGACCTCGTCTGGCTTGAAACCGTAGGTCACCTGGGGAACCATGCTGCTCACATCGAGAGAGAACTGCCCCTCATATTTCGCGTCGACGTCGGAATGCCATTGCCGAAAGTCTTGAACGGCTTCATCGATGGTTGCATAATTTTCTTTGATGAAAGGCCAGAGATATTCGGCGGTCACCCGGTCGGGCATGCATACACCGCAGGTTCCTCCGGCTTCGATGGCCATATTGCAGAGAGTCATTCTCGCTTCCATACTCATCGTGTCGATCACTTCTCCCCTGAACTCCATGACCATGTCGGTTGCGCCATTTACCGTCAAAGAGCGAACAATCTTCAGGATAACATCCTTGGCGGACACCCCGGTCGGCATCACTCCGTTTACATTGACAAGCAGGGTTTTGGGCATCCTGAACGAGCAGACGCCCTTGAGGATTCCCACTTCCAGATCAGTGGTGCCGACCCCTGCGGCAAATGCACCAAATGCGCCATGGGTGCAGGTATGCGAATCACCCATGATCACGGTGTTTCCCGGCCGGACAAAACCCTTTTCCGGAAAGAGGGCATGGCAGACACCATTCTGACCGATATCAAAAAAATCTTTTATGCTCTGTCGCCTTGCCCAGTCTCTCAAGATCTTTGCCTGGGTGGCCGTTTTGGAATCCTTTGAGGGGGTAACATGGTCAATGACGACCTTGATCTTCGCAGGGTCAAACACTTTGTCCATGCCGCGTGCCGCAAGATCATTGATCGCGATGGGGGTCGTGATTTCATGACACATGACAACATCGATATCGAGCACGACGTTGTCCGGGGTCGGGTTGTCTCTGGTATGGGCTGCAAAGATTTTCTGGGTGATAGTTCTGCCCACGATAATTCCTCCACACGTTGTTATTATTCAAAGTCTGTTAAAAAAAACAGCCCCTTTGTTATCACAAAAAAGACGAGTTGTTTCTGCACCGTATAGAGATGTTGTGCAGTATTACCGGAATTTATTGATTTCGGAACTGGACATATTAGAACATGTGGCAAACTTTGCAAAGCTGTTTTGATTCCCGCCGGAATTTTCATAATAATCGTCAATTGCGATGATTCTTCAGGAACAAGAACTCCATGGATTATTTCTCTTTTAAGAACCAGAAAATCTTAATCTGCTGAAGAGTCTTGTATCGAGACAGGCACAATTTGCCCTAAGCTTATTCGGGAATATTACCTGCCGGCATTTTCTGAAAAACATAGCCTTTGGAAGGAATAATTGCTAAATTGGACGATATATTCTAACGACATGAGAGTGTCCGACAAAACTACAAGGGGAGAGCTTGATGACCAATTCCGGCGGCAATATCAGGAACGGTCATAATAATCTTCAGATCAGGTCAACCCTGATCAAGGAGATAGCCACGGATCAGTATGGGGCCGTCTCCCCGTTACTTTCCGATCTGATCGATGATATCCGTGATCTTTATCAGGGAAAATGGGAATCCCATGAGGCCTGCCAGACCGGGTATCACAATCTTGATCACGCCCTTGATGTCGCCCTCCTCACCGCCCGGATGATCGGCGGCTGGAACAAGCTGAACGACAGCAATCATCCCCATCTTGATGAATCAATCTTTCTCGCCGCCATCGCCAGCGCTCTTTTCCATGACACCGGATACATCAAGAACAAAGGCGATTTTGACGGGTACGGTGGCAAATATTCCTTTTCCCACGAAGACAGAAGCATGGAGCTGGCCGCAAATTATCTTGCGGAAAACAACTGGCCGGAGCGATTGGTCCGGCTGGTGCCGAACATCATCTCCACCACCAAATTCCATGGCCCCCTGACCCTCGAGGGACTTTTCGATAACCGTCAGGAATCGGTAGCCGGCAGAATGGTCGCCACTTCCGATCTGGTGGCCCAGATGGCGGATGTTGATTATATGCAGCGGATCAATGACCTCTATGCCGAGCTGCAGGAAGCCTACCGGTTCGAAACCAAGGAATCCCTTGAGGAGCGCGGGATCAAGGTCTTCTCCTCCGCCAAGGAAATGATTGACGGCACCGTTGACTTCTACGAGCACTTTGTGCTGCCCCGTCTGCAGGATCTGGGACGGATGGACCAATATCTGGTAACTTTTTTTGGTGACGGAAGAAACCCGTATCTTGAAAACATAACCGCCAATCTGTCCGGGCAGCTGGTGGGAAAAAGAAGCCGTTGGCGCAGACTTGGCGATATCCTTGAAGACCTTGGCCTGGTCAGTGCCGAGCAGCTTAAAGCGGCCCTGGTCCACCAAAAAGATGGCAAAGACCCTTCTGCCGCAAATCCGAGGAAAGTTTCCGGCACTTCTCTTCGCGACCGGCTTCTTTCCTGGATGGAAGGCAGCCAGTTCAACGAGAAATGTCTCGGCGAAATCCTGATGGAGATGCAGAATATCAAGCCCTCTGTTCTCCGGAAAGGGCTCCTTTATCAGGCCCTGCCGCATTCCATGATCACCAGAATGTCCCGATCGGAGCTGCTGTTTCTCCTGCAGATTTCTATCCTGCTGCAGAGTATCGGTCGCGGCCCCTGGCTCTTTGACCAGATTCTTGAAATGACCAATGAACTGTTGAACTGTGAGGGCAGCTACATTCTTCTGGCCGACACGGAAAACCAGGAAATGCTGATGGCCATTCCCACCGGCCCGAACAAGGAGCAGCTCGACGGTCAGACGATGCCGGCAGATAAAGGACTCGCCGGCTGGGTTTTCAGCCACGGGCAGCCTGCGATTGTGAACAATGTCCATCAGGATGATCGTTTCGACTCGGAAATCGACAGCACGGTCCGGGAAGGCTTTGACACCAAATCGGTAGTCGCGGTTCCGCTTCATATCAATGGCGAACTCATCGGGGTCATGGAAGTTGTCAACAAGATCACCGGTGAATTCTCAAGCCACGATCTTGATATCCTGACCCTGCTCGCCAACGTGATTGCAGTCTCTCTCGATGGAGTCTTCCGCTTTCAGGATTTCTACACCTGATCCTGCATGAAAACATTTTCCCCCTGCTCCACCTCTGCTTGCATCTTTGGCGCTTTTCCATTAATTTTTGTGACTGTCGATTTGTTCATCATCCTTAGACCGGATTTTAATACACCATGATCAGACCTTCTCCCCGTATTTATCTGTGCCGGATCACTCTGGCGGCTCTTACGTTCCTCCTTTTCCTTTGCCCAATTTCCTTTGCGGCTCACGGGATCAGCATTGACGGCAAGGTGAAATACCCGGCCGATTTTTCCCGTTTTTCCTATACCTCGGACAAGGCGGTCAAAGGAGGGCATCTGGTTCTGCACGGACTGGGCACTTTTGACAAAATGAATCCTTTCACCCTGAAAGGGGACTCCCCCGATGGGTTGTCAATGCTGGTTTTTGAAAGCCTGGCGGTCAAAAGTCTTGATGAACCGTTTGCCGAATACGGGCTCATTGCCAGGGATATTGAACTCGGGGCAGACAAACTGTCGGTGATCTTCACTTTAAATGAGCAGGCTAAATTTTCCGACGGGACTCCGGTTACCTGTGAGGATGTCAAATTTTCATTTGAGACCCTGACCGGAGACAAGGCGGATCCGAGATTTCAGTTCTATTATAAAGATATCAAAAATGTCGAGATTCTTGATTCGAGCAGAGTCCGGTTCAATTTCCATCAGCCAAACCGTGAATTGCACCTGATCGCGGCGGAACTGCCCATTCTCTCCAAAAAATTCTATACCGAAAACCCTTTCGGCGATTCATCACTGGTTCCACCGGTCGGTTCAGGCCCATACACGGTAGAAACCTTTAAACCTGGTAAAATGATCACTTACAAAAGAAACCCGGAATACTGGGCCATCGACCACCCTGCCCGCAGGAACCAGTTTAACTTCGACAGAATCACCTTCAAATTCTTCAAGGACCAGAGTGTCTCTCTGGAAGCGTTCAAGGCCCATGATTTTGATTTCATGGAAATCAATGTCGCCAAACAGTGGGCAAGGGACCTCGATGGTCCGAAGTTTACGAGCAAGGAGATGATCAAGGAACCACTGGCCCACAAGAACAATCAGGGGATGCAGGGATTCGTGATGAACACCCGCCGGCCGCTCTTTCAGGATGTCCGGGTCCGCAAAGCGATGTCCCTGGCCTTTGATTTTGAATGGACCAACAAGTCCCTGTTTCACGGTCAATATACCCGCAGCAGCAGTTACTTCAGCAACTCGCAGCTTGCCGCCACCGGTCTTCCCGAAGGGTTGAGCCTGAAATATCTTCTCCCCTTCAAGGATAAACTTCCCGGGGAGGTTTTCACCTCACCGCTGGAGGCGCCAGTCGTCCAGGACCAGGCAAGCCTGCGGAATAATCTCCGGCAGGCGAAGACTCTGCTCCAAGAGGTCGGCTGGACTCCTCGTGACGGCGTTCTGGTCAATTCGGAAGGGAAGCCATTTGAATTCGAGGTGTTATTGTATTCACCATTTTTCGTCCGGGTAATGGAGCCGTATGCGAAAAACCTGGAGAAGCTCGGGATCAAAGTCAATATCCGACAAGTTGACCTGGCTTTGTATATCCAGCGGATTAAAAACTTCGAATTCGATATGATGGTTAATGTTTTCGGCCAGTCCCAATCTCCGGGGAACGAGCAGGTCGATTACTGGCACTCCAGCACCGCCGACCATCCGGGATCCGGCAACCTGATCGGTTTGAAGAATGAGGTTGTCGATCACCTGGTCGACAAGATCGTCTATGCAGATACCCAGGAGGAACTTGCCGCCGCCTGCCAGGCCCTGGACCGTGTTTTATGGTATGGCTACTATGTCGTTCCAAACTGGTACATTCCCTATCACCGGGTCGCCTACTGGAACAGGTTTGAAAAACCTGAAACCCTGCCCACCTATTACTCACCGATCAACGCCCTGATGACCTGGTGGGTGAAAGGGCAATGAAGAACGCAGAATGCAAAATGACGATCAATCAGTAATTGTGTCATCTGCACAGCCGGTTATTTGTTACATTGACTTTGTTTTTCAGCAGGTTGAATCGTTTACTTCAACCATTTTTCATTTTTCATTTTTCATTTTTCATTGTTAGCAGTATGACCGCCTATATCCTGAGAAGAATACTGCTGATGGTCCCAACCCTTTTCGGGATCATGCTGATCACCTTCACGGTTACCCAGTTTGTCCCCGGTGGGCCGGTGGAAAGGCTTATCGCCCGGATCGAAGGCCACTCTCTGGGGGGTGAAGTCAGGGCGGGCGGAAGCGGATTGTATCAGGGGAATAAGGGTCTGGACCGGGAAAAGATTGAGCAGCTCAAGGCATTGTACGGCTTCGATAAACCCCCGGTGCAGCGCTTTTTTACCATGATGAAAAACTATGTAATGTTAGATTTCGGTGAAAGCTACAACCATCACAAGAGTGTCGCATCGCTCGTGATCGACAAATTGCCCGTCTCCATGTCGTTGGGACTGTGGTCTTTCCTGATCGTCTATCTGACCTGCATCCCGCTGGGGATCAAAAAGGCGGTGCGGGACGGCTCAAAATTCGATGTGATCACCACCTCGGCCATTCTGATCGGTTATGCCATTCCGGGTTTCGTACTGGCCATCGTCCTGATCGTGCTTTTCGGCGGCGGCAGTTTCTGGAACATATTCCCGCTGCGGGGGATTACTTCCGACAACTGGTCGGAACTCGGCTTCCTTGCCCGGATAGCCGACTATCTCTGGCACATGGTTCTGCCGATCATCTCGATCACCGTCGGCAGCCTGGCGGTCATGACCCTGCTTACCAAGAACAGTTTTCTGGAAGAAATCCGCAAGCAGTATGTGCTCACCGCCCGAGCCAAGGGTTTAAGCGAAAATCAGGTCCTCTACAAACATATTTTCCGGAACGCGATTATCCCGATCATCACCGGCTTCCCCGGTTCGTTCATTGCCGCCTTCTTCACCGGCAGCCTGCTCATTGAGACAATCTTCTCCCTGGACGGCATGGGGCTTCTCGCTTACGATTCCATCGTCAACCGCGACTACCCGGTAGTTCTCGGCACCCTGTACTTCTTCACCGTGATCGGTCTGTTCACGAGACTCCTCTCCGACTTAAGCTATGTCGTGGTCGACCCCAGGATCACCTTCGAGAGCATGGAGTCGCAATAATGAAGAAGCGCCGCTCGCTGACGTATCGGCGCTGGAAGAAGTTCCGTGCCAATCGCCGAGGCTATTACAGCCTCATGATCTTCGCCGCTCTGTTCATCCTGAGCCTCGGTGCGGAAACCCTCAGTAACGACAAACCGTTTCTGATCCAGTACAACGGTTCCTATTACGTCCCGATTTTTAATTCATACCCGGAAACCACCTTCGGCGGCGATTTTGAAACCGAGGCGGATTATAAAGACCCCTATATTCTCGATAAGATCACAGCCGGTGACAACTGGGCCCTGTTTCCTCTGAACCCCCATTATTACGATACCATCAATCTGGATATCGACCAGCCGGTACCTTCGCCCCCCAGCGGAGACAATCTCCTGGGAACCGATGATCGGGGACGGGATGTCCTGGCAAGACTGATTTATGGTTTTCGCCTGTCGGTCCTTTTCGGGTTTGCCCTGACCATCGTCGGCACCCTGCTCGGGATCGCCGCCGGTGCGGTGCAGGGGTACTTCGGCGGCAGAACAGATCTCTTCTTTCAGCGTTTTATCGAAATCTGGGGCGCCATGCCCGAGCTGTATCTGCTGATCATTTTTGCCGCCATTTTCAAACCCAGTATTCTGCTGCTGCTGGCGCTGCTTTCCCTGTTCGGCTGGATGGGGCTTTCCGATTATGTAAGGGCCGAGTTCCTCAAAGGGCGCAACATGGATTATGTGCAGGCCTCCCGCGCTCTCGGGGTCGGCAATTTCACCATCATGTACCGGCACCTTCTGCCCAACGGCATGACCCCGGTGATCACCTTTCTGCCCTTCAGGATGTCCGGCGCCATACTTGCCCTGACCAGCCTTGATTTTCTGGGATTGGGTGTTCCTCCGCCATCTCCCAGCCTTGGCGAACTGCTCTCCCAGGGGAAGAGCAATATCGAGGCGTGGTGGCTTTCTCTCACCACCTTCGGGGTCCTGGTCGGGACGCTGGTCCTGCTCATATTTATCGGTGAAGCCCTGCGCGAAACCTTCGATCCGAGGAAGGTGTGATGACCGGCCGGACTCAACCATTATTGAACATCAGAAATCTCTGCACTTCGTTTCATGGAGAAGGAGAAATCGAAAAGGTTCTTGACCATGTCTCTCTTGATATCATGCCCGGGGAGACAGTCGCCCTGGCCGGAGAATCCGGCTCGGGAAAATCGGTCACAGCCCTTTCCGTTCTTCAGCTGCTCGACCGCAATGCGGCGACGATTTCCGGCAGCATCGAATTTGAAGGGAAGGACCTCGCCACCTGCAGTGAGCTGGAAATGCAGCAGATCAGGGGCAATCGGATCGCCATGATTTTCCAGGAACCGATGACCTCCCTGAACCCGGTCTATTCGATCGGCACCCAGCTCATGGAATCCCTGATCATTCATCAGGACATGCCCCGTGAACAGGCGAAAGAACGTGCTATCCAGCTTCTTGCCAGAACCGGTATCGCCAACCCGTCTGACCGGATAGACAGTTATCCCTATCAGCTTTCCGGAGGTCAAAGACAACGGGTCATGATCGCGATGGCCCTCGCCCTTCGCCCCGCCCTGCTCATTGCGGATGAACCGACCACCGCCCTCGATGTGACCATCCAGGCCCAGATCCTCGCCCTGATCAAAGATCTCCAGAAAGAGATGGGGATGGCGGTCCTTTTGATCACCCATGATCTGAACATGGTTCGTAAAACGGCCGACCGGGTCAATGTCATGCATCAGGGGAAAATTGTTGAATGTGACCTGACCGAAACAGTTTTTAATTCCCCCCGCGATCAATACACAAAACATCTCCTGGAATCCGTCCCCCATGGGCACCCTGAAGCGAAGCCTTCCTCGAGACCACTGATCACGGTGACGAACCTGAAATGTTATTTCCCGGTCAAGAAAGGTTTCTTCCGTCGGACAGTTGGCAATATCAAGGCGATTGATGATGTCAGCATTACGATACAGGAAGGAAAAACCCTGGGAATCGTCGGAGAATCCGGTTCGGGAAAAACGACTCTCGGAATGTGCCTGCTCAGGCTGACCGGATGCAGGGGGGAAATTCTCTACAACGATCAGGATCTGTTCCAATACAAAAATTCAAGCCTGCGCCATCTGCGCAAAGAATTGCAGGTGGTATTCCAGGACCCGTTTTCCTCTTTGTCGCCCAGATTGACCGTCGAGCAGATTATCAGCGAGGGTTTGAAAGTCCATAAAATGGGCCGGAACGGACAGGAACGCCGCCAACTGGTGGAAGATGCCCTGACCGAAGTCGGTCTCGAAAAAGAAATGGCCGATCGTTACCCCCATGAATTTTCCGGCGGGCAGAGGCAACGGATCGCCATCGCCAGGGCGATCGTTCTGAGACCGAAGTTTCTCGTTCTCGATGAGCCTACCAGCGCCCTCGACATGACCATTCAGGCCCAGATCATTGATCTGTTGAAGGACCTGCAGAAACGTCTGAATATAACCTATCTCTTTATCTCCCACGATTTGCGGGTTGTAAAAGCAATGGCCGATGAAGTTGCGGTCATGCTCAACGGGAAGATTGTCGAACAGGGGACTACCGGAATATTTGACAACCCGAAGCATCCCTATACCAGAAAACTTTTCGCAGCAGCATTCAACCTGGAAGAAAACGGGGAATCCGGACCCGATTAAAAAAAACGGCATCCATCAGCAGCTTGTCTGCTCAACTGGAGCTTTATCCTCTGATATTTCAGTCTTTCAGCTTCCCGCAAATCTTTCCGCCGGACTGCCCTGTGAACACCTCGATAATGTCAGGCTTTGTCAAGGTTCCCCTACAAATTTTATCACAACATCCCGACATAAAATTCATTCAGAAAATGGTAAGGAGAATTTAAAGGATACTGCTGCAACTTAATCATGATGGTGTCAAAAAAAATCTGACTGGGGGGAAGATGATGGAAAGCACAGAGATGACAAAGAAAAAAGAGAACCTGCAGAACCTGATACTCAACGGCTGTCCGCTGGGGCATGATTTTATCAATTCCCATTGTCCGGTAAGTGATGCCAAAAAAATTCCGGCCCGGAACCTGGCCCACTACGTTGACAGTTTATCTGAAGAACAGATCAACAACATCTTTGAATATCATCAGGATTGCAGCAGCTTTTTTCAAGTCGAATACTGCGCCTGAATCTTTATTTGAAGCCGGATTCAGCCTTGTTCAATCATGTCCGGCTTGGGGGTCGCCTCACAAAATTTCAAAAGCCCGGCAAAAACAACTTTGACGGGCTTTTTGTGTGTTTCCCAATTTTTCATTCTTCACTTTTCATTCTTAATTGCCTCTTCTCTCAGGCCCGCAGAACCTTTCTCCACCCTTGGGCCTTCAGCTGATTTATCCGCTCGATATTCCATTTCTGGATTGTTTCCAGGTATTTTTTCTGGTCGGTTTTGGCAAGTTTGATAATCGCATCCCTTTCCTTTTTTATCTCGGCATGTTCTCCCGGATACATCTCCTGCCAGCAGGCGTAACCCCGATCAAAAATAAATTCCGGGGTGACCGCTTCCATATCGACCATCAACTTCTGGACCACCATCATCTTCGCCATGACCATATCGTATTCAATAATCCAGTTATTATCATTCAGCATGGTGAGGGAATCGAAATTTTCCGGGCCATGGCATTTCGGACAGTAGAGATTGATAATAACTTCAGGGATCAGGATGTTGTCCCGAAGGTGGAACTGGATTAAATGTCTTCCGCACTCACATTTCTTTCTCACATCCATACACATGGGAGTTCTCCTCAAGTAAAATGTCAATTGCAGGCGACTCAGAGCATAAAGAATAATGCAGCTGGTTTATTATCCTTCTGTCCTTTCTGTGTCTTCTGCAGTGAAAACAGGTTCAGCGGCTCGCCTTTTCATCCAGCAGTTCGCGGATCATGGCCGATAGTTCTCTTAAGTCAATGGGCTTCAGGGCATATTTTTTGATCCCGATAGCCCTCGCCTTTTCCTCATCAACCTTGGAACTGTACCCGGTTCTGAGAATAATCGGGATATCGGGCCTGATCCTGAGCATCTCTTCGGCCATTTTTATCCCGGTCATGCCCGGCATCGTCTGGTCGGTGATGATCAGATCAAATGCGTCAGGGTTTTCGGCGAACAGTTCCAGCGCTTCCGCACTCCCTGCCCTGCCGACAACTTCATACCCGAGTCGGACCAGGATTTTGATGGTCATCTCAACCATGACCGTTTCATCATCAATGATGAGAATTCGCTCCTTTCCTGTAGGAAGCGGCCCTGCATCCAGGAAAGCATTGCGGTACTGTTCCTCGATCAGAGGGAAATATATGGTAAATGCCGTGCCCTTGCCAGGCTCACTCTCCACGGTGATTTTGCCGCCATGGGTCTTGACAATGCCATGCACCACCGCAAGACCGAGTCCCGAACCTTTGCCAACCTCCTTGGTTGTGAAATACGGCTCAAAAATTCTATCGATAATATCAGGGGCAATGCCCGTCCCGGTATCTGTGATTCTGATCCGTACAAACGGACCCGGGAGCAGACCCTTATCTTCTGCCAGATCGGCAGCAGACATCTCAACACGGTCAAGAGTCACCCCGAGAATGCCGCCATTTTCATCCATTGCATGTGAAGCATTGGTGCACAGGTTCATGATGACCTGATGGATCTGGGTGGAATCGGCCATGATGGTCCCGATATCGGAAGCAATATTTCTTTGGATTTCGATGGTTGCCGGCAGGGAGGCACGAAGAAGATCAAGCGCCTCATTGACAAGTTCGTCGGGGAGCATCGGATTTCGCTGCAGGTCCGATTGCCTGCTGAAGGTCAGGATGTGTTTGACCAGATCCTTGGCCCTGTTTCCGGCCTTGATCACCTCATCAAGCTGATATCTGGCGGGATTTGATTCTGATATATCGTCTCTGGCCATGCTGGTAAATCCAAGGATTGCCGCCAGGATGTTATTGAAATCATGCGCGATTCCTCCGGCCAGGGTGCCGATGGCCTCCAGTTTCTGGGCCTGACGCAGTTGGAGTTCAAGATGCCTGACTCTGGTGATATCCTGGATATGGGTAACAAGATATTGCTGGGAGCCGTTGTCATCGTTCAGGAGAAATGATCCGACAAGGGCCCACAGTGTTTCCCCGCTTTTGTTTCGATAGCGAAGCTCATAGTTCGCCGAGACCGCTTTCCCTTTGACAAGACAGGTGAAATGGCTGTTATGCTCACCGAGGTCTCCCGGATGAACCACATTGGCATGTTTGATCGAAAGAAGTTCCTCTTCAGTGAAGCCAAGCATTTCACAAAAAGCGGGATTCACCATCAGGAAAGAGCCGTCCTGCAGAGATGTCAGAGACATGCCGATGTTGGCGTGTCTGAAAAAACTGTTGAACATCCCTTCATGAATGGCCAAGGCATTGAATGTCATCGAGTGCTCCAGAATTTACCGGGGATACTGCTATTCTTTCTTCCAGTTCATGACAAGATCGACAAGTGTCCTGACCCCGACACCGGAGGGTCCTTCAGGCACATATGATTTTTTCGTATAATCCCACGCGGTCCCGGCAATATCAAGATGGGCCCAGGGTGTTTTTCCGACAAATTCCTGGAGAAAACAGGCGGCAGTGATGGTTCCGGCAGATTTGCCGCCGATGTTTTTCAGATCGGCGATTCTGGAGTCAAGCTGTTTTCGATACTCTTTCCCGAGGGGGAGACGCCACAGGGGCTCTCCGGTTTTTTCTCCACTCCGCAACAGGGCAGTTGCAAGTTTTTCATCATTGCTCATCAAGCCGGTGAGATGGTGGCCAAGGCCTATGATCACAGCACCGGTAAGGGTTGCCAGGTCAATCACCGCTGCCGGCTTGTGTTTTTTGATCCCATAGGCGAGTGCATCAGCAAGGATCAGGCGGCCTTCGGCATCGGTGTTCTGCACTTCCACCGTTTTGCCGTTGTAATGGGTGATGACATCGCCGGGCTTCAGGGCCTCCGGGCCGGGAAGATTCTCCGCGGCCGGCACAATACCGACTACATTGATTCCTTTCGGTTTCAGGGCGCCTATCGCCTGCATCACCGCCAGGACTGCCGCGCCGCCGCACATATCGAACTTCATATCCTGCATCCCGAGCCCCGGTTTCAGGGAAATACCGCCGGAATCGAAGGTCAATCCCTTGCCGACCAGAAGCAGGGTCGGATTCTTTTCACCGGAACGGTATTCAAGGGTCACCATCTTGGGGGGCCGGGCCGAACCCTGACTTACCCCGAGAATGCCACCCATGCGCATCATCTTCATGGCGGCGCTGTTCATAACGGTACAGGAGAGACCGTGTTTTTTGGCAATTTTCCGTCCGGCTTTTTCAAAATGTTCCGGGGTCCAGAAATTTCCCGGCTCATTCGCCATGTCTCTAGCCAGGCAGACTGCTTCGGCAGTAACCAGGGCCCTGGCGGATGCCGTCTCGATCTTTTCCCCTTTTCTCGCGTGCAGGGTAATGCTTTGTATTTTTCCTGGTTTGTCATCCTCTGTGTCAACATTCTTATATTTGTTGAACTGGTAGGTCCCCAGAACAAGCCCTTCCGTGATCGCTCCGGCAATCTCCATCTCCGTCAAAGACTTGCATGCGGGCAGCTCAACACTGATGGTTGCCGCCTTAGTCTTCACTGCTGCAGCGGCAGCCGCACCACCGGCCTTGCGGAACATTTCCAGGTCCGGCTCATCCTTGCCCAAACCGATAACCAAGACCCTCGCAACCCTTTTTCCCCGGGCAGTTCCTCCGGTCATCGTCGGATAGAAAAGAAGCGTCTCGCCTTCCTTCCCTTTAAAATCACCTGACTTGCAGGCCTGGGTGATATATTCGGATATTCCCTTGTCCGATGAATACACCTGTTTTTTACTGTTCTGATAGACAAAGCAGACTGCGGTGTCCTCCCTGCTTTCAGCAAATGGCCTGCTGCTCACCTTGATCATTGTAAACTCCGGTATGGTAAGAATTCGATTTAATTGGCAAGCCCGTCATATGGTTACAAATCACAAACTCAATGCAATCTGGAAATGAGCTGACAATTTAACATAAATTGGCGGCAGCTGGCCGTAAGAAAAACATTTTTATACCGCCTTCTCCAAAGATTTCTGATCGGGGAAATTTCAGACCTGCCTGAGAATTGCATGGGTTCAGCTGGGAACAACAGAACCGGACAGCCATCTACCGGCACAACTTTTTTAGCGGGAAAACCGAGCACCTTTCAGTCGAAAGGATTCTCCCCATCCTGATGAAGTTTCTGAGCAATCTTCCGCCAGTTATCAACGGGAAACTTATCGGCAATCAGGTTGAGATCGGTCTGGATAGTGTTTCCGGGGTGTGCCTCGAGCAGACACCGGTCAGCGATGGCCACAACCCGAACGATTCCATTGAGCTTGTCAAGCGGCATATTGTGATTGGCAGCAGTCTCGACAATGGTCATCGGCAGGTTCCACCAGAGCATCAGGGCGCCGCCGAGCTGGGCATGGGTAACCCCAAACTCTTCTACCTCATATTCCGAAGAGGCCATGTCAAAGAAACTTTTAAGCTCTTTAAACTGAAGATAAGGGTTGTTTTCGGCGTAGGTGAAAAAGAGAAATTTACCGATATCATGGAGCAGGGCCGCAGTGGTTGTTGATTTTTCCCTGCCCGGCAGAATCTCTTCAGCAATCAGGCCGGCCAGTCGACTGCACTTGTAGCAGTGGTCTGCGACTTCCCGGGCATGTTCGGAGAATTTCCGGTGTAACGTGACTGCTTCTTTTGCACAGATAAACAGCACAAGCTCCCGGACCCGCGAAACCCCGAGGTAGGTCACGGCATGATAAAGATCGCCGATGGTGCCGTTTTTTGCAAATGCGGCCGAATTGACAACCTTGAGGATATTTGCGGTGATCACCGGATCTTTTTCGATGAGACGCACCAGTTTGTCAAACGAAAACTCCTCATCCCTGATCAGTACCTCGATATCTTTGACAATCTCCGGCAGGGCAGGTTTTATCTTGTTTTTGACGATAAACTTCCAGCAGCGGTGCAGACTGATTCTTGATCTGGTGTAAATGTCTTTTGAAAGGGCATTTTTTATTCTGGTCGCATCCCAGGGGAGACACAGATAGCGATGGGCATTGCCTGAAGCGACCTGACGCATCAGATCGGATTCTTTTTCCTTGTCGTCATAAGCAATTCTGATGGCATTCGGGAAATTTTTACTGACATACGGCAGGATGTCACCGTCATCATCCTCGACATCCAGTCTGGAGATAAAGACATCAGGATAAACCCCGATCATCAGCGATTTCGCTTCGGACATGGAAGTACAGAAGTTTGAGAGATGTCCCTTGCCGACCAGGAAAGTCCGGAACTTGTCAAGATTCTCAGAATCATGGTCAACCACCATGATAGAATACTTTTTTCCCATGACCAGAAGCCCTCTTCACCTGTCCGCGCGGAATCAATTGGCTCTGACAGCCTCCCCGGCATGAAAGATCTTCCACCCTTCGGGTATAAGTCTCGATGTCTGGCAAGCTTATCCTATCGGTACGAGCAGACGAGCTGCTCAACTGAAGCTTTATTTCTGTATTGATCTGAAAAAGTATATTATTAAATCGTTGACAGAATCAATCGGCAAATCACTCAATCTTTTTATTTCTCCAAAGGAGGCACCTTGATCACCCAACTCTGTCTGGCCGTGGGTATGGCTGTCGGCATTTCCGCAATATGCAGTATCCTGGAGGCAGCGCTTTACTCCGTCCCTTTGACCCATATTGAGATACTGGACAAAAAGGGGGTCGGATCGGCAAAAGCCCTCCGCTCTCTGAAGGCCGATATTCATAGACCGATCACCGCCATCCTCACCCTGAACACGATCGCCAACACCATGGGCGCCGCGGTGGCAGGCGCTGCAGCCGCGGCAGTTTTCGGGGAGTCGCGACTGGCGCTTTTTTCTGCAGCTTTCACCATGACCATCCTGATTTTCTCGGAAATTCTCCCCAAGACCATCGGCGTCGCCTATTGCCGGGAAATCTCCCCCTGGATTGCTTTGCCGATCACCTTGATGGTGAAAATCCTGACCCCGATCATCTGGTTCTTCCAGGCCCTGACCAGAATGATTCCGAGGCACAACAATAAATACCCGGCCTCCCAGGACGAGGTGAAGGCCATTGCGGCATTAAGCCGGAAATCAGGAGAAATAGACTCCCAGGAAGAGAAAGTCATCGGGAACATCCTGGAACTTAAAAACAAATATGTAATCGACGTGATGACCCCGAGAACCGTTACTTTCAGCCTTGATGAAAACCTCACCGTCGCGGAGGCATTAACCCACGCCAACAAATGGAATTATCACAGCAGGGTTCCGGTCTACAATCGCAAACCGGACGAAATAACCGGTATTGTCTTACGAAAAGACGTGCTTCAGGCTGCCGCCGAAGGAATGGACAGCATAAAAATTTCTACCATGATTCATCCCGCCCACTTTGTACCTGAATCGGCAAGACTCAGCAGAACCATGCTCGATTTCTTTGAAATGAAACGCCACCTTTTCGTGGTTGTCGATGAATACGGCAGTGTGACCGGTGTCATCAGTCTTGAGGATATCATTGAAGAGATCGTCGGCCATGAAATTATGGACGAGTCCGACCAGACCCAGGATATGCGAGCCCTTGCCAAGAAAAAACAGAAAAAGAGAGCGGCTGAAAACAGAAAAAGCGGCAATATCAGCTGAGTCCGATGGATGCAGACGGCACCCTGCTGTTGCTCAGAATATCACCGCAAGGTAGAGAATCAGCAGGGTCATGATGAGCAGGTTGATGCAGAGAAAATTTTTCAGCAGCACGATCCCTTCAAAATCCTCAAGACATAATCGCCAGAAAATATACGTCCCGGCAATGGCTCCGTTCAGCATGAAAAAAGCAGAAAGAATCTGAATGGGAAAGTCCGGAACCGAAAATGAAATCTGTTCCAGAAAAGGAAGGGAAAACTGCCTGCCGATGGTCGGCAGAAAATCGCCAATCCCCGCTGCAAAATATGACATCCTGTAGATCAGCTCTCCGGTAAAAGCCATTGGAATAAGCACCGGAACAAGTGGTGAAAACTTGCCGAAGAGCGGATCCTCACTTATTCCGAACAGCAGTGAGCCAAGCCTGATCAATGCAAGAACCACCACAAAACCGATCACCAGTAACAAACTGAAGGCCATGGCATCCGACAGTCCAAGCCAGGAGGTGAAAAGGTGATACGGCTCTTCATGAAGACGAAAGAACCGTGAGATCTGCGAGCCGATCAGGAAAGGAACAATATAGGTACAGGTGATATACCGCCCCTTGTTCCTGATCAGCTCTGAATAGGGATTCCTGAGGAGCAGCTGCGGCGAGTTGAATTCACATAACGGCAGGCAATGGCCACAAACCAGACAATGCAGATTGTTCTGGACCCCGAAGGCGCCGAGATAAACCGGACACCCTTTTTTCTCGCTGTTCCCCTTCCGGCAGGCATATGTTTCACAGACCCGGCATCGGGAATGGTCCGGTCTGAACTCCGTGATTGAAAGGGTTGCCGCCGCCCCGCTGATTCGGCCCAGCGGGCAGAGATGCCGACACCACGACTGGCCGTTGAAAAGAACACTTAATATCGCAGCTCCGCCGACGATGGAAAGGACCAGCCATGAGGTTCCCACCGGCGACTGATCAAGACCTGCGACCACTTCGATCCAGATGATGAGAGCAAGGAGAAAAACCGAGGAATACACCCCGTATTTCTGAAGAAATCTCGGGACCGGAAGATTCAGGGAAAGTCCTTTGCGCTGCAGAAAAACGCCGAGCCCCGGAAAGGGGCAGATCCCGCACCACATGCGACCTACAAAAAACCAGCTGAGTACGATGGCAGGCCACAACAGACCCCAGGTGAGAAAAACTGCGATATTGCTGTCCGCAGCGGCAGGCCCGAAGAGACCGGAAACGACAACCAGAACAAAAAGAACATCACCGGCGGTACGCAGGTAGGCATAGTGCTGACGGGTCGCGAGAAACCTTCGGATTCCGGGAAAAACCTGGAACAGGTCAAGCCTCTCTCCTTCCTCCGAGGAAATGAGACTTCTTATGGCTTTGGTCCACCAGGTCAATCAACCGACCTCTTCGAGAGTGAGTTGCAGTTCGAGCTTTTTCTGATCCCTGATCACGACCACTGTAATCTGATCACCAACCCTGTAATTATCAAGAACATTGCGCAGTTCATCATAATCACTGACCTGATGCGTATCAACAGCAATGATGATATCGCCGAGAATGATATCTCCCCAGGACTTTCTTGTCCCCCGGAGACCAGCCCTGTCTGCAGCGCCGCCCTTGCTGACGCTGATGATCAGAACCCCCTTGATACCAAGGCGGTCATGGATTTCACGACTCGCCAGAGTCACCCCGAGACCGGGCCTGATCACCTTGCCGTGTCTGATGATCTGTGGGACAACCCGGTTGACGGATTCAACCGGCACCGCAAAACCGATCCCGGCGCTCCCTCCTGAAGGGCTGTAAATCATGGTGTTCACACCGATAAGCCTTCCTGAACTGTCGAGAAGAGGGCCGCCGGAATTCCCGGGGTTGATGGCCGCATCGGTCTGGATGACCCCCTGGATGGTCCGGCCGGTCACAGATTTGATCTCACGGCCGAGGGCGCTGACAATGCCGCTGGTGATCGTCTGGTCAAGCCCGAAGGGATTGCCGATGGCAAAAACCTTCTGCCCGACCTGCAGGGTTTCCGAGTCGCCGACGGTAATGGGTTTTAATCGTTCCGGAGGAGCCGAGATCTGCAGCACGGCAAGGTCCCGGTCTGGAGCGGCGCCAACCAGGGATGCCTTCCAGGTTGAGTTGTCGGCAAGAGTAACCTCAACCCTGCCGGCATCGCCAATCACGTGAAAATTGGTAACAATCCGCCCTTCATGATCCCAGACAAACCCGGAACCGGTACCCCGCGGAATCTCATAAACATTCAGGCTGAAAAAGTCCCTGCGCAATTCTATGCTGTTGATGTAGACAACCGAAGGTGATGCATTCTTGAAGAGACTGATCGTGTTCCGCTCATCATCAGCCAGATTTCCGCTCGGGGTGACACTCCTCGGAACGGCATCAGGATCGGTTACCGGGAGCCGGTCGGGTACGAAGATATGCCAGAGGGCAAAAAGGCAGAGGGCCCAAACCAGGTAAGTCGGGACCCTGTCCCGAAAAGACTGGGGTTTTGAACTGTACATGACCGATCAAAGATTGAGGATGAGTTTGGCGATCAGGAAATAGGCGGACACACCAAGTATATCAATGGCGGTGGTAACGAAAGGGCCGGTAGCGATTGCCGCGTCAATATCCAGGCGACGCAGAATGAGAGGGACAAAGGTGCCGACCGTTGTTGCCAGTGTCATTGCGAAAAGAACGGACAGACCGATGACTATGCCGAAATTGGCAGTTTCCAGATAGCCGAAATGAGCGATCAGGCCAAGAAAAATACCGTAAAATGCACCAAGAATCAGACCGACTCTCATCTCCTTGAAAATAACATTGGCCAGGGCCTTCATGTTGATTCTGCCGGTGGCAATACCTCGCACCACAATGGTGCTCGACTGGGTGGCAATATTACCGCCCATACCCATAACTATCGGGATAAAGGCGGCGAGGGCGATCACTTTGCTGAGTTCCTCTTCAAAGAAGGTGATAATGAACACCGCTATAAGACCACCGAGCCAGCTCGCAAAAAGCCAGGGCGCCCTAATCAGGGCATTGTCGATCGTCGATTTCAGCAGAATTTCACGGTCTTTACCGGCGCCGGCCATCTGCAGGAAATCTTCGGTGGCCTCGGCCCGGATAACATCGATCACATCATCAACGGTGACGATACCGACCAGATTGTAGGAGGAATCCACAACCGGGATGGCCAGAAAATTATACTGGGCCACGATATGGGCGACCTCGCTCTGGTCGGTATCGGTGGCAACGGCCAGCACGTTCGGATTCATGATGTTTTTCAATAGCCGGTAAGGCGGATGCATGAGCAGCTCCCGCATTGAAAGAACACCCGACAGCTGCTCATCATCACCGTGGGTGATATAGAGATAGAAAGACATCTCCATCTCCTCACTGCGCTCCTGGATTTTCTGGATCGCATCCCCGACACTCAGCTCCTCGTCAAGAGACATGAAATCCGGAGACATCAGCCCTCCGGCGGTGTCTGGAAGATATTGCAGGAGTTCATCGACCTCTTCCCGGTCTTCCTTGCCCATCAGGCGGCGGATTTCATTGGCAAGATCCTTGGGAAGAACCTCCAGGATATCAGCGGCATCGTCCGATGCCATGGCCTTGATGATCGTGGTCATGAACTGGGGGGTGAGGGTTTCAACAAGCTCCAGCATGATGGACTGGTCGAGTTCGCTTAAGAACTCGCTGATGGCTTCCGTCTGGGCAATAATATTGAAAGTGAATTTTCTTTCGTCGGGGTTGAGATGTCGAAAAACCCAGGCAATATCTGCAGGATGAGTCTTCTGGAGCAGCTTCAACAGATTTTCAACGGCATTTCTGCGGATCAGGCGCCGCAGGGTGTCGAGAATGACCATTCCTTCATTGCCGATGAGTTCTCTTTTGACGCTGCCTTTCATAACATGGCCTCTGAAGCTTAAAAAATCATAGAAAACCTTTATCTATAAAGGTAAGGAATGTGGTCCGTCAAGGATAAAAGACAATTTCAAAATGCCATCATAAGTCAGGTCATAAATGCCATCAATCAAATGCGAAACAATAATCACTCCGAGAGGATGTTTTTCAGAATTTCGTTGAGGCCTTCAATCTTGTAAGGTTTGGGCATTATTGTCAGAAACCCGTACTCACGATGATTGGCGAGAATCTCATCGTTGGCATAACCGCTGGAGACAATCCCCTTGACGTCCGGATTGATCACCTTGAGCTGCCGGATTGTCTCCTGCCCCCCCATGCCACCGGGAACAGTGAGATCAAGAATCACCACATCAAATGGGTCCCCCGCCGCCAGTTCCTCCTGATAGAGATCAACGGCCATTTTTCCGTCGCTGACCGCAACCGCCCGGTAACCGAGATGTTCGAGCATTTCGCAACCGATTTCCCTGACAATCTCGTCATCGTCCATGATCAGGATTCTTCCGCTCCCCTTGCGGGACAGACTTTTGCCGTCATCTTTTACCACGGCCAAAGGCTTGTGTTCAGTCGCCGGCAGATAAATCAGAAACTCGGTGCCTTGTCCCTTGACGGATGTGGCGGTGATGAGTCCGCCGTGGCTCCTCACGATGGAATAGCTTATCGCAAGTCCGAGGCCGCTCCCCTTTCTTTTGGTTGTAAAATATGGGTCAAAAATTTTCTCAAGGTCCTTTTTGCTGATCCCCGGCCCGTCGTCTTTTAACGAAATAAGAACATAGGGGCCGTCGGAAAGCGGCAGCTGGCTTGATGAATCGATGGTGACGTTGCTGGCGGTAACGGTGAAGTTCCCACCGTCCGGCATGGCCTGGTCGGCATTGTGGGCAATATTCTGGATGACCTGGCAGATCTGCCCTTCATCGACATCCACCGCCATCAGGTCGTCCGGCGCATGGAACGCACACTTCACGTTTGAACCGCGCAGGGTAAACCAGGCGGAGTCCTTGACCATCTCCTCTATGGACTCAGGTCGGGTGACGGGAGAGCCGCCCTTGGCAAAGGTCAGAAGCTGCTGGGTAAGGTCCCTGGCCCGCCAGGAGGCTTTTTCCGTCTGTTCAAGTTTCTCGAACACCTTGCTCTCAGGCTCGGCGTATATCTTGGCCAGGGAGATATTCCCGAGGATCGCGGACAGCAGGTTATTGAAATCATGGGCGATGCCGCCGGCCAGAATCCCGGTCGATTCCAGTTTCTGGGTTTTAAGAATCTCCTTTTCCAGCAGTTTCCGGTCGGTGATATCATGGGCCACCCCTTCAGCGCCGATAATTTTTCCCGACTCGTCCCGCAGGGGGACTTCACTGAAATCAAGCCAGTGAATAATCCCGTCCTTGGCGACAAATTCCTGCTCGAATGAGGCCCGGTTCCTGCCGTTTCTGATCTGCTTCAAGGCGTCGGCCGCCAGATCGTTCACCGGATTCGCGGTCCTGTAGAGAGTTGCATGTTCAGCAAATTCTTTACGGCTGTATCCCAGAACGTCCTGAATAGACGGGCTTAAGTAGACAAACACCCCCGCCAGATCCCTTGAATAGAAAAAATAATCCTCCCGTAAACTCTCAAAGATCCGCCGGATCTTGTTTTCGGAGGCCCGTCGGGCATCTTCGGCCTCCTGCCGCTGCTTGATCTTTTCAATCAGCAGCTTATTGGTCCGGGCGAGTTCATCGGACCGTTCGGACATCATGGTTTCAAACCGCCTTCTGATATCCTCATCGGTTTTAAGACGGGCCGTGATATCCCGGACGATATCGAGAGAACCTATGAATTCGCCACCATTATCATAGACGGCTGAAGAACTGACCTCGATATTTTTAATCGACCCGTCCTTGCAGATGAGGCGACCGACAAATTTTTCATAATGCCCGGACTCTTTCAGTTTGGA
>JAHJIQ010000064.1 GCA_018823285.1 Pseudomonadota bacterium | reverse complement strand
GTACGAGCAGGCAAGCTGCTCAACTCAGCTTTTCACCCTTCGGGTATAAGTTTCGTACGAGCAGGCAAGCTGCTCAACTCAGCTTTTCACCCTTCGGGTATAAGTTTCGTACGAGCAGGCAAGCTGCTCAACTCAGCTTTAATTGTCGGCATATCTTAACTACGCTTGCCGAGCAAGGCAAGGTTAATTTTTCTGTTCCAGTTTTCCGAGTTGGAGCCCGTCGCCCCGGGAATTCAACCCTGTTTACCGGGATTTCTGACCGGTTCGTGGCACCGGTATCGGGAACGCACCAGGAGCATCCCGCCGGTAAAAATCAGACCGCCGCCGACCCAGGTCATCGGCCCGGGAAGTTCTCCCCAGAAGTAATACCCGTAAACAACTGACAGAATGACCGAAGAATAGCTGGCCGCAGCTACCGCCGGCGCCCGGTCCCGTCGATAGGCGGAGGTCATGAAGATCTGTCCGAGACTTGCGAAAAAGGCGACCCCGACCACCAGCAACCATTGCTTCCCGAGCAGAGGAACATATCCTGGTAAAGACCACACAGCGGTCAGAACTCCGGTCAGCAGGGTAAAATTAAACACGATGACCAGCGGATGATCCGTCTGATTCAGACGCCTGACCATCAGGTGGGCGCCGGCCGAAAAAAAGGCGCCGACAAAAGCAATCAGTGCGGCAAAAGACCACACCACTTTGGGATTCATGATCAGAGCCACTCCGGCAAGACCGGTCAGGATCGCCAGCCACGCCTCCCCGGGCGCCTTCTCATCAAGAACCAGCGGTGCGAGCAGGGCCAGCAGCAGTGGTTGGGCTCTGCCGATAAAGATACAGCTTGCGAGTTCCATATGGGTCAGGGCATAAAAAAAGCAGAACATGGCGAGCATCCCGAACAGGGTACGCCAGAGCAGCACCCGACGCGCCCTGACCAGAAGCGGACGACCCTGATGGAGGAGTACCGCCAGAAAAAACGGGACAGCTATGGCACAGCGCAGGAATACCATCTGGGCCAGCGGCAGCTCGGGTCCGAGGCCTTTCAGCATCGCCGCCATGGTTGCAAAACTGGCCGAAGCCAGTAACATGAAAATAATGCCCATAGTTGTTCCGGCAGGGCCGGAAGTTTAAAGTTAAGAATGAAGAGTGGGAAATGAACGATTTCAGCGATGATGAACTTATCAAAGTAATCAGCGACTTCCTTGAGCAGGGGCTGGCCGAGAACATCGTCGCCATGTTCAGAAAAGAACCGGAACTGCACCGCCTGACCGGGGAGCTGTTGAAAGATGAACGGTTCATGGTCCGGATGGGGATTGCTGTCCTCTATGAGGAACTGGCGGTGATCAGACCCGATGACGTTGGTCGCGCAATCCCATCACTGAAACCCCTGCTCACCAACAAAACAGATTACATCCGGGGTGAAGCGTGCAATCTGCTCGGCATCATCAATACCCCTGAAAGCCTGACCCTGCTTAAAAGGATGCGCACCGATCCGGATCCACAGGTCCGGGAAATTGTCGATGATTTTCTGGGTCCATCCTAGAAAACCGTCTTTCTTTTTCCCCGGACCTGGGTCCTACAACCTCACACTTAATCCTCTTTCCAGTCAGGACGCAGCGACAGCTCGGTGAGCTGTTTCCTGGCAACCGAAGCAGGAGCCTCGGTCATCGGGCAGCCTGCCTTCTGGGTTTTTGGGAAAGCAATCACGTCCCGGATCGTGTCGCGCCCGGCCAGGATCATCATCAGCCGATCAAGGCCGAAGGCGATGCCGCCGTGGGGCGGTGCGCCCAGCTCCAGAGCTTTCAGCAGGAAATCAAATTTGTCGGCCGCCTCTTCCGGGGAAATGCCGAGGGCCTTGAAAACCCTCTGCTGCACTTCCTGCTGGTGGATACGAATGCTGCCGCCGCCGATTTCGGTACCGTTCAGCACCAGATCGTAGGCCCGACTCCGAATGTTGCCCGGATCCGTGGCCAGATTGTCGAGATCCTCTTCCCGGGGTGCGGTGAAGGGATGATGCACGGCGGTATGCCTTTTTTCTTCCTGATCGTACTCAAGCAGCGGGAAGTCGGTGACCCAGGTGAAGTTAAAGGTTCCGGCTTTCATCAGACCAAGGCGCCGGGCCAGTTCGAGCCTGAGCTCGGCCAGGGCGTTGTGGACCACCGCCGGAGTGTCCGCAACAAAAAACAGCAGGTCGCCGGTCTCGGCCCCGAGGGCCGCGGCCATCGCCGCCCGTTCCTCGTCGGTGAAAAACTTGGCGATCGGCGACTGCCATTCACCATTCTCTTTCATCTTGACCCAGGCAAGCCCCTTGGCCCCGAAATTCGCAACATAGGCAGTCAGATCATCCAGGTCCTTGCGGGAAAAATCAGCGCACCCCTTGGCATTGATACTCTTGACCATCCCGCCTTTTTCAACCACCGTCCGGAAAACCTGGAAACCGCAATTCTTCACAATTTCACTCAAGCTGGTCAGCTCGAAACCGAACCGGCTGTCCGGCCGATCGGTGCCGAACCGCTCCATCGCCTCCCGGTAAGTCATTCTGGGAAAGGGGGGAGCAAGTTCAAGGCCGATAGTCTCCTTGAACAGGGTCTTGATCATCCCCTCGGCCACCCGGTAGATATCCTCCTCGTCACAGAAGGAAAGCTCCATATCCACCTGGGTGAATTCCGGCTGCCGGTCGGCCCGGAGATCTTCATCCCGGAAGCATTTGACGATCTGGTAATAGCGGTCCATGCCCGCAACCATCAGCAGCTGCTTGAAGAGCTGCGGCGACTGGGGCAAGGCGTAAAATTTCCCGGCATTGACCCGGCTCGGGACCAGATAGTCCCTCGCGCCTTCCGGAGTGGAACGGGTCAGGACCGGGGTTTCGATTTCCAGAAACTCCTCGTTGTTCAGATAACTCCGGATCGCCTGGCACGCCTTGTGCCGGAGAACAAGGGTTTCCGCCATCTGCGGCCGGCGCAGGTCCAGATAGCGGTACTTGAGGCGCAGGTTGTCGGAGATTTCGATATCTTCATCCAGAGGGAAAGGCGGGGTAATGCTTTTATTCAGGATCCGCAGTTCATCCACCAGGATTTCAATTTCCCCGGTCGCAAGCTTGGGATTGACCATTCCTTCCGGACGCTGACTGACCCTGCCCCGGACCGCCAGGACCCACTCGCTACGCAAACCGTGGGCTTTAGCATGGACCTCACCATTCAATTCCGGGTTGAAGACAACCTGGGTGATGCCCCGTCGGTCGCGCAGATCGATAAAGATCACCCCGCCATGGTCCCGGCGCCTCAGCACCCAGCCCATCAGGACCACTTCCTCGCCGATATTTCCATGACCCAGGTCGTTACAGAAATGGGTTCTTTTCAAACTTCCCATCGATTCCATATGGATGAACTCCTGATCCCCGCTGCTGCGGGGAAGTTAAAAGTTAAGAGTTAAAAGTTACGAGTTGAAAGACCCGGAATTGATCGGTCATTGATCCTGTCTCCCGGCGGTAATCATCCCGGCAAGTGTTCCTGCCAGCTCTTTCGGCTTATTTCCCAGGGCAATCTCCTGCTGCTCCCCGGCGGACATGTTTCTTAGGACACCGATCCCTTTTGCCAGTTCCTCTTCCCCCAGAATCAGGGTAAAACGGGCGCCTGACTTGCCCGCCTGTTTCATCTGGTTTTTCAGGCTGCGGCCGGCGGGATCCAAGATGGCGGCAAGACCCGTCAATCGGCAGGCATGAATCAGCTTGAACGCCTCATCGCCCGCCTTTTCCCCCAGAGCCACGATAAACAGGTCGGGCCCGGGATCTTCCTGCTCCTGACCCTTCTGCTGCAGGAGTAGGACCAGCCGCTCCATGCCGACCGCAAAGCCGATGCCGGGCATGTTTTTCGGCCCGCCCAGCTGGCCGATCAGGCTGTCATAGCGACCACCGGCTCCGACCGCACTCTGGGCGCCGAGATCACCGGTGATCAGTTCAAAGGTGGTCCGGGTATAATAATCAAGCCCCCGGACCATAAACGCGTTCACCTTGTACGGTATTTGAAGGCTGGTCAGTAATTTTTTCACTGCGGCAAAATGGCTGTCACAGGCAGTACAGAGATGATCCGGCAGTTCCGGCACCCCTTGGTACTGCTCCCGGCACGCCTCATTCTTGCAGTCCAGGACCCGCAGCGGATTGGTTTTCCTTCTCCGTTCACAATCCTCACATAACGCTCCGGCCCGGGTCTCAAGGAAGTCCAGCAGGGCTGTATTATACGCTGGTCGGCATTCCGGACAACCCAGCGAATTCATCTCCAGACTCACCTCAAGACCGAGCCCGGTCATCAACTGCCAGGCCATTGACATCAACTCGGCATCGACCATCGGCTGGTCAGCGCCCAGGGTCTCGACACTGATCTGATGAAACTGCCGCAATCTTCCTTTCTGGGGCCGCTCATGCCGGAACATCGGACCCATGGTATATAAACGCTGCACCGGTTTCTGGACATGCAGACTGTGTTCAACAAAAGCCCGCAGCACCGGAGCGGTTCCTTCCGGTCGCATGGTGATGGAACTGCCGTTGCGATCGACAAAGGTGTACATCTCTTTTTCGACAATATCGGTGGCCTCCCCGATGGAGCGAACAAAAAGATCCGTTTTTTCCAGAATCGGCACCCGGATTTCAGAGAATCCGTAGCGGGCAAACAGTGTCCGGGCAAGACTTTCGATCCTCTGCCAGACCACCGCTTCTTCAGGAAGAATATCCTTAAAACCCTTTAACGCCTTTACACTCAAGTCTGCACCTTGCGGCCGGAGCGATGGAGAGGTCCGGCTTGATATGGAATTTCAGCTAAATAGCCCGAAAAGGGAAAACGGGTGAATGTAGCTAAATAAGGGGTAAAAGTCAAGGTGACTCTGGAGAGAACGGAGCAGTCGGTAAAAAATCAGAGCAGATTCTGATGGTCAACTTTTATACAGCGATCCATGATCACTGAAAGCCCACCCTTTTTCGCTTCCGCAGCCGCCTCATCGTTTACAATCCCGAGCTGCATCCAGACAACCCGGGCGCCGATGGCGATCGCGCTCCGGACGATGGGGAAAACATCTTCGGCCCGCCGGAAAATATCGACCACCTCCACCACCCCCGGAATCGACTCCAGATCAGGATAGCAGGTGCGGCCGAGAATCTCCTCCTGGCCCGGGTTGACGGGAATGACGTGATACCCCGCTTCGATCAGGTAACGGGCCACCTGATTGCTGGGCCGGTTCTCCTTAGGGGAAAGACCGACCACCGCAATATGGCGAAAGCTTTTTAAGATCCGGCTTATTTCCAGGGTTTCCATATCTCCCTCTCTTTGCTGGTGGTTTTTTTGATAGTATCTGGTTATCATCTGACTTTGCATAAAAATCTATTCCCGCAAACCATAATTCCCGCAGGTGAAATTATGTGTCAGATGAGTGTTATGCTGGAAAAAAACGGCGACCCGGAACTGATCATGGAGAATGCAAGCCGGCTTGAAGCAACCGATGACGGAGTGACGGTCACCACCCTGTTTGAAGCGCCGAAAACAATCCCCGCGGTCCGGGTGACCAGGATTGATTTTTTAAACGGCAAGGTCTTTCTGGGACCAACTGCAAAGTGAAATAAAATGAAAGAGGCAAACAAATGAGTGAAATGAGTGAAACAGATAAGCTCCGGGTTCTTTTACCCCACTGGATTGAGCACAACAACAGCCACATTGCCGAATTTACAAAGTGGAAGCAGGTCGCTGCCGATTGCGGCAAAGACCTTGCCGAAGGAATCGAAGAGGCCATTGACGCCATGAAAAAAGCGGGCGCTTCACTGCAGGGTGTTCTGGAAAAACTCGGCGGCCCCGCTGAAAGCCACCACCATCATCACCATCATTGATCCGGAGCTGCATGGCGATCAATCTCCCGGTTTCACCTCGAACCGTCTGATCTGGTCCAGCCGATCCGAGCTGCCGGCGGATGAGCATGCGACCTCCAGCAGCCAGAATTTTCCCGGCTGCTCTTTGATCCGCCGAACCAGTTTGTCGCTGAGCCAGTGGGAATCCTCCTCAAGATTGTAGAATACGGTATCGGCGCCGAAAAAACCGTCGAGCAGATGGGTGACCACGTGCAGTATTTTACTTTCATACCCCTGGCCCATGGTCTTCAAATCCGATATTTTCTGAAAACCGCTTTCCTGCAATTCGCTCACCAGTGCGGCAACGGCGCGTCGGTTTGCTTCCATCTTTTCTTCCGCAAAAACCCAGAAATCGCTCCTTTCAGCGGAACAGGATTTTTCTTCAACAATCACGATCCGGTCATATCTGACCAGAAAATTTTTCTGAAAAAAATGAATGACCCGGCTTTTGCATTCCCCCTGATTCTCCCCGCCGACCAGCAGGGTATGCGTCGCTTCCAGATTCATAGTTTACCCCTGCCCGGCCTGAAAATTTGAAAAAACCGGCAGACCCGTGATCTCCATAAAGCTGTTCACGTGATAATCGGCCGCAAGATTCTTGTTGCGAAAAGCGATCATCCTCATGCCTGCGTTTGCGGCATGTTCAAGATCTACCGGAGAGTCGCCGATAAAAATCCCTTCATCCACCTTCAGCCTGAAATGGTCAAGGATCTTGTGAATGGCTTCGGGATGCGGCTTTGCGTTTTTGACATCCATGGCCGTCACCACCAGACCGTAATATTTCCTGAGCGAAAAGAGATCGAGCAGGGTGGCCATGGTCGTTGTCCGGTTGGTGCTGATTGCGGTTTTGCAGAACGGGGTGATGTATTCAAGAAATTCAACCAGATCGGGTTCGATGGTCATGTGCCTGATAAAATCCCGGTAGTCGACACTCAGTCGATACTGGTGGGCCATCTCAAGCTCCTCCGGCCAGTGCCGGAAAATATGGGCCACCGAATCCATCACATGATGCATATGGACGTAGGCAAGTTCGGAATCGTCCATCACCGGATGGCCGAATTTTTCCCGCATATGGTTGTAAAAGTGGCGATTGGCCTCCAGCGAATCAAACATCACGCCATCACAATCAAATATGACCAGTTTCATCTCGGACATTCTTAAAACCTTTGCTTAAAAAATCTGATTATCCATGAAATAAGGGAATCGAAAGAGTATAAATCAATAGCGAACTTCAGACCGGACTGTCAAGGCATTCCGGCACCCATCCAATTCCGGCAAAGATTTTGACCTATGAAAAGAACTGATTTCCTGGTAATCGGCAGCGGCATTTCCGGACTCTCCTTCGCCCTCAAGGCCTCCCGCCTCGGATCCGTGACCCTGATCACCAAAAAGGCCAAGGTCGACACCGCCACCAATCTGGCCCAGGGCGGCATCGCCGCCGTGCTTTCCGAAGAAGATTCCTTTGCGCTGCACATTGCCGATACCCTGAAATCCGGGGCCGGCCTCTGTAATGAGGAAATCGTAAAGATGGTTGTTGAAAGCGGCCCGGAACGAATAAAAGAGCTGATTGAGATAGGGGTCGCTTTCAACAAGAACAAAAAAAATCCGCAGCAGCTTGACCTGGGAAGGGAAGGCGGGCATTCCGCACGCCGCATCGCCCATTCCCTTGATCTGTCCGGCCGCGAAATTGAAAGAGCCCTGCTGGAGGCGGCAACCGGCACTCAGGCCATCGAAATCCTGGAAAATCACCTGGCCATCGACCTGCTGCTGGGCTCAAAGGCAGGTTTGCCTGCAACGGAAGATGGTTTCAGCGACACCTGCCTCGGCGCTTATGTCCTCGCCCCGGACGGCTCGATCACCACCTGGCGGGCCAAGGTAACGGTGGTCTGTACCGGCGGCGCGGGAAAGGCCTATCTGTATACCACCAATCCCGATATCGCTACCGGTGACGGGATCGCCATGGCGTATCGGGCAGGAGCGCAGGTGGCCAACCTTGAATTCGTCCAGTTTCATCCCACCTGCCTCTACCACCCCCTGACCAAGAATTTCCTGATCTCCGAAGCGGTGCGTGGGGAAGGCGGGCGCCTGATCAACAAAGAAGGGCGCGCCTTTATGGACAAATACGATCCCCAGGGGGATCTGGCCACCAGAGACAGGGTGGCCCGGGCCATCGACACCGAGATGAAAACGAGCGGTGACGACTGTGTCTATCTCGACATCAGCCATCGACCCGCCGAGTTTGTCAGCAGCCGCTTTCCCAATATCTACCAGACCTGCCTGCGTCACGGGATAGACATCACCAGGGAACCGATCCCGGTCGTCCCGGCGGCGCACTATATGTGCGGCGGAGTTCTCACGGACAAAATGGGTCGGACCAGCATCAGAAACCTGTATGCCTTCGGGGAAAGCGCCTGCACCGGTCTGCACGGAGGAAACCGCCTGGCCAGCAACTCCCTGCTGGAGGCAGTGGTCTTTGCCCACCAGGCCTTTCTCCAGTGTGAAGTCGACTGGCCGGAACTGAAAAACCTTACACTCCCTGCAGTCCCCGAATGGGATGCGGGATCGGCCGCAAGGATAGAGGAATGCGTTCTGATCAGTCACAACTGGGACCAGATCCGCCGCCTGATGTGGAACTATGTCGGCATTGTCCGCTCGGACAAGAGACTCGCCCTGGTTGTGGAAAGGCTGGCCCCGATCCTGAAGGAAGTGAATCAGCATTACCACGACTACCTGCTGACCCCGGATCTGGTCGAATTGCGCAACATTGCCCTGGTTGCAGAGCTTATTGTCCGCTGCGCCACGCTCCGCAAAGAATCCAGGGGTCTCCACTACAATGTTGACTACCCCGACATTGATGATCTCAACTGGCGGAAAGATACGGTTCTCAGCAAACAATAATCCGCTCAACTTTCCGACATGTCTTTTGGTGATGATTCGCTGTTATAAAATGGTTCAGAGTCGTAGTGACATTTCATGATGAGAATTCAGAAGCCAGTAGTCGGAAGCCAGAATGAGTGATTTTTTCACCCTTCGGGTATAAGTTTCGTACGAGCAGACCAGCTGCTCAACTCAGCTTTTCACCCTTCGGGTATAAGTTTCGTACGAGCAGACCAGCTGCTCAACTCAGCTTTAAGCTTTTCTCCTGACATTTTCACTCCACTGAATCCGATCACCCTTAAAGCACAAGCCTTTTCCAGAATCCATCCCCGATGGAAAACATTCTTCCGGCCACCAACAATTACCTTTCACCCTCGAAGGAAATGCACCAAGCGGCAGGATCGGAACGACCAAAAAGACCTTTTTTCAGTCTGTTAGGGCACGCAGAAAAAAAAGCTTGCAACCAACGGTTTTTTTTCTTGACTGACCCACTACATATAGTGCATAACTATCAGGAATATACAACATATCGTATTTACAGAGAAACTTCAGGTAGCGAGAAGACAGAGGTTGGAGGGATATTATGGGCGTTGTCATGCATCTGCAGGCTGATCCGAAGAACAAAGATTTCAAGCCTGTACAAAAGGATGACAGTACCGACCTCGCGCTGTTTGTCAGAACCTCTGAAGAAGACATTATCGGCTGGAATCGCCAGCGGATCGTTGATGCCCTTCTCCGGGAAACGTTTGTTGACCGGGATACGGCGGAGAAAATCAGCCAGGATGTGGAGATCACCATCCAGAGCGGAGCGGTCAGAACGGTTACCGGCCCACTGATTCGTGAACTGGTCAACGCCAAACTCCTGGAACTGGGCCTTGAAGAAGCCCGCCGCATGCATACCCGTCTCGGGGTGCCGCTGTATGATGTCGACCAGCTCCTGGTCCAGCACAACAAGGAAAACGCCAACGTTCCGCACGGCCCGGAAGCCACCAATCTCACTCTGGCCGAGGGAATCAAAAAAGAATACGCCCTGCTGCATGTGTTCACTTCCGATGTGGCGGACGCCCATCTGAACGGAGATATGCATCTTCACGATCTGGGTTTTATCGACCGGCCATATTGCTCCGGTCAATCTCTGGAGTACATCAAGAAATTCGGCCTGAACCTGCCCCACGCTCTTTCCATGGCAGCCCCGGCCAAACATGCCGAAATTCTTCTTGCCCATATGGTGAAATTCGCCGCCGCCCTGCAGAGTCATTTTGCCGGGGCCATCGGCTGGGATGCCGTGAATCTGTTTTACGCCCCTTATCTTGAAGAGATGACCGACAAGCAGGTCAAGCAGCTTGCCCAGATGATGATCTACGAGTTTTCGCAGCAGGCGGTAGCCCGCGGCGGCCAGGCGATATTCTCTGATATCAACGTTTACTGGGAAGTGCCGAAACATTTTGTTGATGTTCCCGCCATCGGACCCGGCGGAAAATATACCGGCAAAACTTACGGCGAATATGAAAAACAGGCCCAGCGTTTCGCCTGGGCGCTCTTTGATGTTTACAAGGAAGGTGATGCCGCAGGCCGACCCTTCTTCTTCCCGAAACCGCTGGTCCATATCACCGAGAAATTTTTCAAGACCGACCGGCACATGGATTTCCTCCACCATATCTGTGAGGTCGCCTCGGTAAAGGGAAACACTTATTTTGTATTCGACCGCGGCGAGACCGCCAAGATATCCGAATGCTGCCGCTTAAGCTTCAAACTGGAAGCATCAGATCTGGAAGACGCCAAGAAACCCTGGAAAATGCGCTATTCAGCGCTGCAGAACGTCACCATCAACCTGCCGCGGATTGCGTACAAGGCCAATGGTGATGACACCCGGCTGATGACCCTCTTGACCGACCAGATCAAACTGGCCGTCAAGGGTCATGAGCAGAAGAAGAAGTTTATTGAAAAGCTGATGTCACTGGGTAAAGGCGGACCTCTGGCGATGCTCGCCATGGATCTTGATGGCCAGAGCTACCTGCGGGTTGAACGGTGCAGTTATCTGATCGGCATGGTCGGTCTGAATGAAATGGTCAGAGTTCATCTCGGCCAAGAACTGCACGACAGCGATGAAGCGATGAAGTTCGGGCTCAAGGTCATTGCGCACATGAATATTATCTGCAACAAGATGGCTGGAAGAACCGGAATGAAGTTTGTTCTTGAGCAGACCCCGGCCGAAAGTACCGCATACCGTTTTGCCAAGCTTGACATGGCACATTTCCCGAATCAGACCAGCAAGGTCATCCAGGGAAATCGGGAGAGAGGTGAAATTTACTATACCAACTCGACGCTGTTCAATGTCGGCGCCCGCATGAATCCGATCACCCGGGTGGAACGGGAAGGGATCTTTCACCCCCTGATCGAGGCCGGCTCAATCACCCATGTCTGGCTGGGTGAATCGCAACCGGACAAAAAAGCCCTGGCTGAGTTTGTGATCAATACCTTCAGGCATACCAATAATGACCAGGTCGCCTTCTCGCCTGAATTCACCTGTTGTCTGGACTGCGGCAAAACGGAACGGGGGCTTACCTCCAATTGCAAGCACTGCAATTCGGAAAATCTGGACGGAATCACCAGAATCACCGGTTACTTTACGAAAATATCAAGCTGGAACAAAGGAAAGCTCGGTGAACTCGGCGACCGCTACCGGAATGAAGACCGCTTTGTCCAGCAGGCAGCAAATTAATATTACATAAGGGGAACCGTAATGACTCTATTTACCAAACCTGAATGTACCCGATGTGAACAACTGAAAAAAAGTTTCGATCTCGCCGCAATGGATATCCATGTGGAAATCCTCGACACCGGGGATGCCGGCGCTCTGGCACATCTTGCCTGGCATGGCCTGGTGGATACTGCCCGGAAATCCTTGCCGCTCCTGGTTCTTGATGACAGTTCAACGATTGAGGATTTCTCCAGAATTGAAGAACATCTGATGGCAAGAGCCCACCAGCGTGGCATCAGATACAAGGGCAGGATCATCTCGGCTGCAAACTGTGATAACGGAAGCTGCACCATGCATTAAGGTTTTCAGGTGGGAGGAGTGGGGTCCTTAAATCTCCTGACACTTCTCCTTACCTTACCCTCCTCACTCCTCCCACACTGAAACCTGTTTTTGGTCCCCGCAGAACATCGCGGGGATTTCTTTTTTAAAACGGAGACACCCCCGGAGCGTGCAGCCGTGAGCTTCAAAAACATCAAGGGGTTTATTGACACCTCATTCATAGACTGGCCGGGGCGCAGTTGCGCGGTCCTGTTTCTTGCGGGGTGCAACTTCCGCTGCCCTTTCTGCCACAACCATCCGCTGGTCGTAAACCCGGGTGCGCTCACCTCGTTTACCCTGACGGATATTCTTGAACAGTTGAAACCACTCCGGAAATGGCTTGGCGGGATTTGCGTTTCCGGGGGGGAACCTACCCTTGACCCGGATCTTCGCGATCTTCTGCAACATCTGCATGGCGAAGGATTCGAATTGAAAATTGACACCAACGGCAGCAACCCCGATATTTTACAATCGCTCCTGGAACAAAATCTGGTCCAGATGATCTCAATGGACGTGAAAACGGTTTTCGTCCAGCAACAATACGATACAATCTGCGGAACCCACGTCGATCTGGAAAAGATCAAACAAAGCATCCGTCTGATTAAAAAGAGCGGGATCGACCATGAGTTCAGGATAACGGTCATCCCTGCATTTCACACAAAAAAGGATATCGCAGCATGGGTCGAACAGCTGGGGACAGATTCCGTGTTGAAACTGCAGAATTACAAACCCGATTCGGTAATGAATCCAGACTTGTCAGGCATGAATGTTTTTTCGCCTGACCAATTTAGAGATCTTGAAAATATCGTTGAATCGGTCTCCCGAGATATCACTGTATAACATTGTATTTGTGATACTTTTGACAGCCGTACCACTTTTACATGTAGTACAGGGCCGAACTTCTTGACAAAGCAAAACCCATATAGTAGAAAGATACTCTTCTAATATAGCGTTGATAAAAGTCACTTATGAAAAACTTTTAATAAAGGAGGAGTAACATGCCAACAATCGAGCATAACGGCAAAAGCTTTACGGTTGATGAGGACGGCTTCCTGACCAAAGGAATGGAAGAGTGGAATAACGACTGGGTTGATTACGTCAAAAGCGTTGAGGGTATCTCAGAACTGACCGACGAGCACACCAAAGTTATCGACACTCTGCAGGAGTACTACAAGAAGAATGGTATTGCTCCGATGGTACGTATTCTTTCCAAAACCACCGGTTTCCCGCTGAAGAGAATTTACGAGCTGTTCCCGTCAGGCCCTGGTAAAGGAGCCTGTAAAATGGCTGGTCTTCCCAAGCCTACCGGCTGCGTATAAAGCCGAGTTGAGCAGCCTGTCTGCTCGGACGAGACTTATTACCCAACGGGTGAAATTCTCACATACACCCGCATGAGTTAAAAAAGGAAGAGGGCTTGATGCCTTCTTCCTTTTTTTGTGCCCTTTCCCTGACGGGACAAAGCACTTCCCAACCTGCTTTTTCAGAACAGACCTCAGTCGGAAACCTCCACCCCTGACTGCTGCAGAAAACGGTTATGAATCCCGGAAATCTTTTCCCGGTACTGATCACCGCTGATGGCCGCTCCCCTGATTCCTCCCTGAAGACTGATTTCCGCCAGATAACTCTTCCCCTCAGAAGTTACCAGCAAGTCAAGATGGGCATAGACAAACTGGCCACGCCTCATAACCTGATCACAGATGGCATTTTGCTCCCCGGAAAGTTCAGCCGGCTCACTCTTTCCACCGAAATGCAGATTGTTGCGAAAATTATTCGGGTTACTTCTCCAGTATGCCTCCCGATAATCATCAAGGATCACCACCCTGATATCCCGGCTGTGATCGACAAAAGGCTGGAGGACAAAAGGAAAGGGGAGCACACCGAGACTTACCTGGTTATAGAGATCTTCAACGGACGGCCATAGATTAACCCCCGTGCCACCGTTCCGCCGGTCATGCTTGGTAACGACCTTCGAAATACTGCTTGCGGCAGGGTCGCCCAGCACGGCGACAAGATCATGCAGGTCGTTAATAACCCTGGTCCCTGGAACCATCTGCCCGGCGAAGACCTGGGCCTGCATCGCTTTGGAACGGCTTAGCATCTGGGACAGGGGTGAAGGGAAGAGAACCACCCCCCGTGACTGAAGATACAAGAGAAGATTTTCTTCACCAGGCTTCAAGCGCACGCGACCGACAAAAAAATCACCCGCCTCCCACTTGTTGAGATCTGCGCGCAACCTGTCATTATCGGGGATCAGGCGCTTCAAACCTCCTGATCCCGGCCTGGTCTGTCCGGTCAAAAGAGCATGTCCAGAAAATGTTCATGAAACTCGGTAAGGTCAGAACTGCATTCCCCGCAGTAGAGTCTTACTTCACCAAGGATCTGTGATTCATCCTCATCCTGCGAGAAGCTGCCGTCTTCATTCTGGCGATAGCGGCTGGTCAGGATCACTCCGTCAGCCACTTCATAGAACTCATGATCATTGCCGCATTCAGGGCACACCAGACGACTTGAACCAAGATTCGGACCGTCTTTTAATTGATGGGTTTTTTTAAATGAGGTTTTCAATATCTGATATTATAGCCGCCGGGAGTCTCGCCAAAAGGACGCTCCTCCCTGATTTCAATTTTGGTCACTTCCGAACCGGGCGACCCTTCATGTTCGAGCCAGTGCAGCATCTGGTTGACCTTTTCTTCATCACCCTCGATGGCCGTTTCGATGGACACCCCATCCGGCCGGTTCTTCACCCATCCGCCAAGCCCCAGTTTCTGGCCTTCCGCCTGGGCATACATCCGAAAATACACACCCTGCACCTTGCCGTGCACGACCACATGAACTCTCTTTTTTGCCATCCAAATCCTCTTAAAATCCAGATAAAATATTATGAGCGGTTTATCACCATTTTAAAATCATCTTCACTGAGAATTGCAAGGCCTAAATCACGCGCTTTGGATAATTTGCTGCCCGGCTTCTCTCCACAGACCACATCGGTAACTTTCCGGCTCAAAGCCGACGCCACCTGCCCACCCAAAGACTTTACTCGTGCCTTGGCTTCACTTCTGGAAAAAGAGCCAAGGGTGCCGGTAAATAAAAACACCCTGCCGGACAAAGGTTTGCCTGATACCGATTCTTCCCTGCTTTGCACCGAAACACCAAGTGACTGAAGCGAGGACAGCATAGCGAGAATCCGCTCATTATGAAAAAACTCAATCAGACTTGAACTTACCTGGGGACCGATACCTTCAACTTCCGAAAGTTCTTCCTCAGTCAGATGAATTATTTTCTCCAGCGAACGAAAATGATCCTCCAAAAGCTGGGCGGTCACCTCGCCCACATAGCGAATGCCAAGGGCCGCGATAAACCGGCTCAGGACAGGGGTTTTGCTTTTCTCCAGGGCCGCCCTGGCGTTTGTCGCAGATTTCTCCCCCCAGCCTGGAAGCGCGGCCAGATCGGCCTCGGTCAGGCGGTACAGGCCCGGAAGGTCGGTCACCAGACCGGCCTCGAAAAGCTGCTCCATGGAGCGCATCCCGAACCCTTCGATATCTAGACCTGATTTGCCAGCAAAATGCGCCAGTGCCCGGAGCTTCTGGGCCGGGCACTGGAGATTTTCGCATCTGAGTGCAACCTCACCCTCTCTTCTGGTCAATTGCGTTTCGCAGGCAGGGCACTTTTCAGGCATCACGATCGCCGACTCATTTCCGGTTCTGGCGTCTTTGATCGGGGCCACAACTTCCGGGATGACATCACCGGCCCTCTGGACCAGGACCCGATCATTCTTTTTCAGATCCTTGCGCCTGATTTCGTCTTCATTATGCAGAGTGGCTCTGCTTACCGTTACCCCGCCCACATTCACCGGTTCAAGGATGGCCACCGGCGTGATCGCCCCGGTGCGGCCCACCTGAAATTCTACGTCGAGCAGAGTGGTCGTGGCCTGAACCGCCTGAAATTTACAGGCAATCGCCCATCTCGGACTTCTGGCCTTGGTCCCAAGTCTCTGCTGCAACTGTACGGAATCGACCTTCACCACCATCCCGTCTATCTCATACGGAAGATCGTGCCTGATCCCTCTTAAATGATGGAAATGGGCCAGGACCTCATCCAGGTGCCGGCAGCTCCTGGCCAGAGGGTTCACCTTGAAACCGCACCGGGCCAGAAATTCGAGAACCTCCGTCTGGCTTTTACACTTGAGCCCGTCCGGATCACTGATCCCGTAAACAAAAATATCAAGGGGTCGCTTCGCCGTAATCCTGGAGTCGAGCTGTCTTAATGATCCTGCGGCCGCATTTCTCGGGTTGGCAAAAAGGTTTTCTCCATCCTGGGCGCGCTGATCATTCAGTTTCCGAAATCCCGCTTTCGAAATAAACACCTCGCCCCGAATTTCAAGAATCCCAGGAGGTTCATCGAGATTCAACCGTAACGGAATGGCGGGAATGGTTTTGATGTTGGCGGTGATGTCCTCGCCGGTCCACCCATCACCTCTGGTGGAACCGGTGCTCAGGATCCCTTTTACGTAAACAAGCTCCACCGCCAGCCCGTCAAGCTTCGGTTCCGCCACATAGGAAATGGGTTCCGGGCTGTTGAGAAAGCGATACAAACGGTCCTGGAAGGCAACAAGGTCATCATCGGAAAAGGCATTTTCAAGACTGAGCATCGGCAACCGATGTTCTACGGTATTGAATACGGCCAGCGGTTCAGCGCCGACCCGCTGGCTTGGTGAATCTGCCGTGACAAGAGAAGGATGCTCCTCTTCGAGGGTCAGCAACTCCTGAAAAAGACGATCGTATTCGCCGTCGGAGATCGCCGGATCATCCAGAACATAGTAACGATGGGCATGGAAATTTATCTGCTCGCGCAACCCGGCCAGACGACACCGTGCGTCTTCAAGATCGGACATCGGAACTCACTGAATCAGCTGGGTTTTTTAAGCAGAACACCGCCCGAAGAAATATTCTCATGTTCACATTCATCGATAAAGATCAAAACCGAACTGTCCGGCTTGCCGGTTACATCACAGACCACCCTGGTCACCCCTTTGCAGATCTCTGCTTTCTGCTCTTTGCTGATACGACCTGCCAGTCTGATGTTCACGTATGGCATAACCCTCTCCTTTAATTCATCCAATGCTTGGCTGCGTGGACCAGATTGCCGTTAGCGGCTGGCGCTGCAGAAGCGGTTTATTGTCCGGTTCAATATAGCCGAAAAAATAGGAAAAAAGAAGAAAACGGGATACTATTGCAAGCTCGCCCGCAATACCGACTGAAATATTTATTATTACGAGACCCGCTTATGCGCAACCCACCTCTTATCCTTGTCACCAATGACGACGGCGTCAACGCTCCGGGTCTTCTTGCCCTGGCTGACGAAATGCGGAAAATCAGCCGCACGGTAATCATCGCCCCCGACCGGGACAGCAGTGCGGCCAGCCATTCTCTCACCATGCAGCGTCCATTAAGAGTCCGGGAACTTGAGGCTGATATTTACAGCATTGACGGGACCCCCACCGATTGCATCATTATCGGAACCGGCAAGGTGCTCGCCGAAAAGCCGGCCCTGGTGGTATCCGGGATAAACCCGGGCCCGAATCTCGGTGACGATATCAGCTATTCCGGAACCGTTTCCGCCGCCATCGAGGCCACGATGGTGGGAATCCCTTCCTTTGCGGTTTCCCAGGCCGGAGACGCCCCATTCGACTATGCTTTTGCCGCAGCTCTCGCCGGCCGGATTGCCAGAAATATCTTGAACCTCGGACTGCCGCCGGACACCCTGCTCAATGTCAATGTCCCGGAAAACCCCGTCGCAGGAACTACCGGGATAGCTTTTACTCGGCAGGGCAGGCGCAGTTATGACGGAGCGATTCAGGAAATCAGTGATCCCTGGGGCCGCCCATATTACTGGATCGGAGGAGGAACCCCATCCTGGGATGACGGCGAAAGCACCGACACCGGAACCGTGCAGGCCGGACATGTCTCCATCACCCCGCTCCACCTCGACCGGACCAACTACGGAGCCCGGGACTATCTTGCCGGTGGCTGGGCGGATGCTTTGACCATTGGCGAAAAACCATGAACCCGGTCGATCCCCTGTGGCAGGAAATGAAGGCAACAGGCCGTCTTGGCACGCTGCCGGTCACCATGCTCAACGAGACAACCTCAACCAACACCCTGGCCCTGGAAGCTGCTCGCCGGGGGGCCGAAACCAACTCGATCATCCTCGCTGAAACCCAGAGTATGGGACGTGGCAGACTTGGCCGGAAATGGCTTTCTCCGCCCGGCACCGGCCTCTATTTTTCGATGATTCTGCGCCCGGAGCTTGATCCGGCGGACCTCGCCAAAATCACCCTGGCCGCGGGACTTGCCGTCTGCCGTGGGGTTTCCACCGTCACCGGCCTGAAACCAGTGATCAAATGGCCGAACGACCTGCTTATTGGGGGGAAAAAATTCGCCGGAATCCTTACCGAAACCGAGGCCATGGCAGGAGAGAACAAGCCGGTGGTGATCCTCGGGATCGGCATGAATATCAACACCAAACCCACTCAGTTTCCGAACGATCTGCAGGAAAAAGCGACCTCCCTCAGCATTTTCAGCGGCAGAGAAATCTGCCGCGGATCGCTCCTCAAAGAAGTCGCCGAAGAAATTATCCAAGTGGTTTCCCGTCTTGAAAAGGAGGGATTTTCAGGAATCCTTGCCGAATGGAATCTGCACGATGGCACCAGAAATCGGGAACTTGTCTGGGTCTCCCGGAATGGTACCACGGTCAGAGGCGTTTCGCTGGGTCCCGACCAGGATGGCCTTCTCAGGGTCAGGGATCAGCAGGGAACTGTCTACGAAATTCTCTCGGGAGATATTGAACTTGCCTCTCCAGGAGGCTTGCCGGAATGAACTCCCGGCCGCAGATCAACAGGACTTCTCTTCAATGAAGGCAACCAGTTTTTTTGCGTGTTCCTCGGCCCTTGCCGCGACCTCATCGGCCTTGTTGTAAACATCCGGGATGTAAATCATGTTATGGGAAATGATCGGTCGGTTGAATTTCATCCCCGCGAGATTTGCCATCTGCTCCAGCGGTTTCAGCAGTTCATCGACGGTAAAATTGTTGAAGCCCTCACTGCAGTAGGATTCCGCAGGGCCGCCGATGGTGGTTGAGACAACAAACTCCTTGCAGTCGAGCTTGTTCCCGGCAGATCCATAGGCAAATCCATAGGTCAGCACCTCATCCTGCCACTGTTTCAAAATCCCCGGCGTACTGTACCAGTAGAAAGGGAACTGAAAAATAATCAGGTCGGCACCCAGCAGCGCCTTCTGTTCCTTTTGCCGGTCAATTTTGAAATCCGGATACATCTTGTGCAGGTCCCGAATCTCGACTCCAGCCATTTTCGAAAGATGCGACAGGATGATCCGGTTGGCAATAGATCCGTGTTCCACATCGGGATGGGCAAAAATAACCAGGGTTTTTTTCATGGCAAATACCTCGGAACAAAATTGGCGAACAAGAGTACACCCCACATTTTTCCAGTACTCTAATCCTGAAAAGCAATAGAATAAAGGGCCTTCTGACATGATTTTTATCTGAAGCTGACGAAAAAAAAAAGAGGCCCGTACAGGCCTCTTTTAAAACGATGACTGAAAATTACAAAGTTTCTAATAGCGATAATATTCCGGCTTGTACGGCCCATCAACCGGCACACCGATATAGGCAGCCTGTTTCTGGGTCAGGGTGGTGAGCGTGGCGCCGATTTTACTCAGGTGAAGTCTGGCAACCTTCTCATCGAGAGACTTCGGCAGAAAATAGACCTTGTTCTCGTATTTGTCGGAATTCTGCCAGAGCTCAATCTGGGCCATCACCTGATTGGTGAAGGAGTTGCTCATTACGAAACTCGGGTGCCCCGTGGCACAGCCGAGATTCACCAGCCGGCCCTCGGCGAGAACGATAATCTTTTTGCCGTCGGGGAAGATCACGTGGTCAACCTGGGGTTTGATATTCTCCCATTTCAATTCGCGAATGGCGGCAATATCGATTTCGCTGTCAAAATGACCGATATTGCAGACGATCGACTGGTCCTGCATCCGGTCCATATGCGAGCGGTCAATGACCCGCAGGTTCCCGGTGCAGGTGACAAAGATATTGCCAAGAGGCGCGGCCTGATCCATGGTCATGACCCGGTATCCCTCCATGGCGGCCTGCAGGGCACAGATCGGGTCAATCTCGGTGACAATCACCTGGGCGCCCATGCCGCGGAAGGCCTGGGCACAACCCTTGCCCACATCACCATAGCCGCAGACCACCGCTACCTTGCCGGCGATCATCACATCGGTGGCCCGCTTGATGCCGTCCAGCAGGGACTCCCGACAGCCATACAGATTGTCGAATTTTGACTTGGTGACCGAGTCATTGACATTGAAGGCAGGGGCCATCAACGACCCGTCCGCCATCATTTCGTTCAACCGATGCACGCCGGTGGTGGTTTCTTCGCTGATGCCTTTGACATCTTTCATCAGCTCCGGGTACTTTTCATGCATGATCTGGGTCAGGTCACCGCCATCATCCAGGATCATGTTCGGTTTCCAGCCATCAGGTCCGAAAATGGTCTGCTTGATACACCACCAGAACTCCTCTTCATTTTCTCCTTTCCAGGCAAAGGTAGGAATGCCGGCAGCAACCATGGCTGACGCCGCATGGTCCTGGGTGGAAAAAATATTGCAGGACGACCAGCGGACCTCGGCGCCAAGCTCGACCAGAGTCTCCATCAAGACCGCAGTCTGGATGGTCATGTGCAGACAACCGGCTATTCTGGCCCCGGCAAGAGGTTTCTTGCCGGCATATTCCTCCCGGGTAGCCATCAGGCCGGGCATTTCGGTTTCGGCAATCGCCACTTCCCGCCTGCCCCAGTCGGCCAGGCCCAGATCGGCAACTTTATAATCATTGTTCTCAATCACTTTATTGGTCATCTTCTTCACTCTCCCTATTATAACCCGGCCGCGTCTTTCAACTCTTCGGCCCGATCCGTTCTTTCCCAGGTAAAATCACTATCCTCACGACCAAAATGGCCATACGCCGCCGTTTTAAGGTAGATAGGCCTTAACAGATCAAGTTGCTGGATAATCGCTTTCGGTCGCAAATCGAAATGTTCCAGGATCAGTTTGGTGATCTTTTCATCGCTCAGTTTGCCGGTGCCGAAGGAATTGACATTCACTGAGACCGGCTTTGAGATCCCGATAGCGTAGGCCACCTGGACTTCAACCTCGGAAGCGAGCCCGGCAGCCACGATATTCTTGGCCACATACCGACCCATATAGGATGAAGAGCGATCAACCTTGGACGGATCCTTGCCTGAGAAAGCGCCGCCGCCGTGAGAACCCATGCCGCCATAAGTGTCGACAATGATCTTTCTCCCGGTCACCCCGCAGTCGCCGACCGGTCCGCCGATAACAAAACGGCCGGTGGGATTGATAAAAAATTTGGTATTGGCATCAATCATCGCGGAAGGCAGGATCGGTTTGATGATCTCCTCCATCACTCCTTCCTTTAAATCATCATAAGAAACATCCGGTGAGTGCTGGGTGGAAAGAACTACAGCCTCAATCCGCGAAGGCTTCCGGTCCACATATTCGATGGTGACCTGGCTCTTGGCGTCTGGGCGCAGCCATGGCAACCGGCCCGCCTTGCGGACTTCCGACTGTTTTTTAACCAGCCGGTGGGCATAGGTAATCGGCATCGGCATCAGGACCCTCGTCTGATCACAGGCGTACCCGAACATCAGTCCCTGATCACCGGCCCCCTGGTCCAGATCGAGCCCGGTACCTTCATCAACCCCAACCGCGATATCGGCGGATTGCTTGTCGATGCTGGTCAGAACAGCGCATGATTGCGAATCAAACCCCATGTCAGAGGAATTGTAGCCGATCTCCTGCACGGTGTTCCTGACGATCTGCGGCATATCAACCCAGGCGCTGGTCGTGATTTCTCCGGCAATGACCACCATCCCGGTTGTCACCAGAGTCTCGCAGGCCACCCTGGCCCTTTTGTCCTGGGCGAGAATGGAATCAAGGACAGCGTCTGAAATCTGATCCGCAACCTTGTCAGGGTGCCCTTCGGAAACAGACTCGGAAGTAAAGTGATAGGTGCTCATTACGTCTCCTTTATATGAAATTGGTGCCTATGAATGTGATTGGCCTGGAAAAAGGGGCGTATCTTCCTATATATAATAGGCTTTTGTCAAGCAAAATCAGTGAAATCCGCCTTCAATTCCCTTCACCTTGCGGACCAGCTCTTCATTGACCGGAACGGCAACCCCCGTTTTAACCCCTTTCGTGACCACCGCCCCGTTGATCGCCTCAATTTCGGTCTTTCTTCTTCTCCGGACATCCTGAAGCATGGAGGAAACATTGGCGGCTGTTGCCCGACAGACTTCAATGGTCCTGGCAACGGGATTGCGGTCGATCCGGATACCGAGCGCCTCCGCAACCGCCGCCCCCTCAAGCACTGCGTCCTGCATGGTCTTGAGAATTCCAGGAGAGTCAAGCAACCGGCCGTTGGGACAATCATGAATCGCGGTCAGGGCGTTGATCCCGACATTAATTAAAAGCTTGTTCCAGACATGGACCAGGATATCATCAGTCGTTTCCGTCGCAATACCGCTTGCCGAAAGGACCGCTGCCGCCCTCTGCAGCTGGATTCTCTCCTCTTCGGAAATTGTCACGCCTGATGGGAAACCGATTCTGGTCGGCCCATTGCCACGATGCATCACCACCCCCGGGCCGGCCAGAGTCGCACCCTGGGCGGTAACCCCAAGCGCCCATCTGCCGGGCATCGCAACCGGCAGGATGTCAAGATGAGCGATCCCGTTCTGCAGGGCGATCAGTAACGGACGACCTTTGGTAACAACAGACATCCAGGCATTTATGGCTGATGAGACGCTTGCAGATTTCACGCAGAGCAGAACAAGATCAACTTCCGGAACATTTGAACTGTTTGCAGATACATTCACCCTGACATTCAGGCGTTTTCCATTCTCGTCAAGAATGATTCCTTGGTTGCCGATCTGCCTGGCTCTTTCCGGATCACGATCCAGGAGCCAGATTTCATTTGCCGCCCCAAGAGAGGCCGCCAGCAGACAGCCGAGAGCCCCCGGACCAATGACCGCTATCTTCATTACCGTAGCCGACCCGAACCCATTGAACATGCAGAACGAAACGCATTCCCCGCAGCTCGAGGTAAGCGACTGCAAGGAGACTCCGAGTCTCACGCTGTTCGCTATCTGCTGCGGGGTGAGTGAGCGAATCTGATGTAATTTACTTTTTCTCCCCAATGGCCTTGGTTGCCGCCGCAGCGGCGTGAAGGCGCATGGAACGGCGGTTCATCACATTTTCCGCGCCGCCGATATTCCCCTGCCGTTTGGTCGCCATCTTGATCTCTTTCCCCTCAATCCCGGAAGAGAAAATCAGTTCATCAAATTTCCGGTCGAGTGCCTTGCTGTAAAAATTCTGATAGATTGTCGCCAACCTGAGGGTAACCTCTTCTCCAACAGCGACATCAACCGGCGGCACAGTCGCCCAGGTTTGCTTGTCTCCCCGATCAACCAGAATAAAGGTAAAAGGGCCACCATCAGCAACCTCCAACACCTTTCCCTTGATTGTGAAAACGCCGGGGGGAAGGGGAGGCGTCTCATTCTCCGCCTGGCCGGAAGCAAGTTTTCCGGAAACAGAAGCCGGATCAGCACCCTTCTCATCAGCTTTTTTATTATCGCCGCTGCAGGCAAAAACACTGAACAGAAGCACGACAAGCAAACATGACACCCGTTGCCTTGAAAACATGAATCGGACCATTTCTCCCCCCCTGAAAATTTAAAGTTCCCGGCGGCTGACATGGACTCCCGGACCGCGAGGAACGACACATCGTCACCCGCGCAACGGAGCGGCACTGTCAAGCCACAGAGAACACGTTACTCATCCAAACTCCGCCAACTCTTCACCGACCATAGGAAAAGCTGAGACTATTTCCTTTCAGGCCAACCCTGGCAATCCCGCCGCTGCTCAATTCGCCAAAAAGTATCTGGTCGGAAAGGACATCGCCAATCTTCTGCATGATCAGGCGGCGTAACGGTCGGGCTCCGAATTCAGGATCAAAACCCTTCTCCGCCAGCCAGTCTCTGGCTGAACCGGTCAGCTCAATACCAACTTTTTTCTCACTCAACTGACCTTGAAGCTCTGAAATCATTTTATCAACTATCAGTTTCATCACGCTCTTGTCAAGCTGATTGAAGGTGATGATGTCGTCAAGCCGGTTTCTGAATTCGGGAGAAAACATCCCTTTAATGGCTTTCTGCTCCCGACCCCTGCCGTCGGTTGTGAATCCGATCGCCCGCGCACTCATCTCCCGGGCTCCGGCGTTGGTGGTCATGATCAGGATTACATTTCTGAAATCAGCCCGTCGACCTGTATTGTCGGTCAGGCTCGAATGGTCCATGATCTGCAGCAGGATGCCGAATATATCCGGATGGGCCTTTTCAATTTCGTCAAGGAGCAGAACGCTGTAAGGGTGCTTGCGGACAGCCTCGGTAAGAAGCCCGCCCTGGTCAAACCCCACATATCCGGGAGGGGCGCCGATCAGCCGCGCCACCGCATGTTTTTCCATGTACTCGCTCATGTCGAATCGCTCGAAATGAACGGAGAGGGATGCCGCGAGCTGCCGGGCCACTTCCGTCTTGCCGACCCCGGTAGGTCCGGCAAAAAGAAATGATCCCGTTGGTTTGTCGACCTGTTTGAGTCCCGCTCTGGACCGCTTGACCGCAGTGACCAGCGCATCGATCGCCTGATTCTGACCGAAGATCACCCCCTTCAGGGAATCCTCAAGATCCCGCAGATGGGTCAGATCCGAACCGCTGGTTCGCCTGGCCGGAACCCTCGCCATCCTTGAAACCACCGCTTCAACATCCCTGACCGTCACCACCCCGTTTTTCCGGGGCGGGATCGCCAGCCGGAAAGAGGCGCCCACCTCGTCCATCACGTCGATCGCCTTGTCGGGAAGGAAGCGGTCGGTGATATAACGGGCCGCCAGTTCCGAAGTAGCCTTCAGGGCGGTAGTGGAATAACGAATCCCGTGGTGCTCCTCATATCTTGATTTCAAACCCTTCAGGATGGCGAACGTCTCACTCTCGGAGGGCTCCTCCACATCAATTTTCTGAAAGCGTCGGGCCAGGGCCCGGTCTTTCTCGATATGATTTTTGAACTCTTCATAGGTGGTCGACCCGATGCAACGCAAGGTTCCCGATTGCAGGGCCGGCTTGAGCAGGTTTGAGGCGTCCATACTGCTGCCGCTTGTCGATCCGGCCCCAACGATGGTGTGGATCTCGTCAATAAAAAGAATGATCTTTGGGTTCTCCTCAACCGCGTTGATCACCCCCTTCATCCGCTGTTCAAAATCACCCCGGTATTTTGTGCCCGACATCAACCCGCCCAGGTCAAGCAGCCGGATCTCGACATCCTTCAGCAGGTCGGGAACCTTTGCCTCATAGACGGCAAGAGCAAGCCCTTCCGCGATGGCGGTTTTACCGACTCCCGGCTCTCCCACCAGCAGTGGATTGTTCTTCCTTCTCCGGCAGAGAATCTGCATGATCCTCTCCAGTTCCCTGGTCCTGCCGATCAGAGGGTCGATCTTGCCCTGTTTGGCAAGTTCGGTAAAATCAACCGTATATTTCTCAAGGTCGGTGCTGGTTTTAGGGTCACCTTTCTCCTCTTTCCGCTCTTCGTGGTCAACACCCGGAGAAGGGTGTTCGGTTGAGATATACTCGACGATCCGGAGCCTTCGCAAACCTTCAGACTTCAGAAAATAGACCGCATAGGATTCCTGCTCGGCAAAAATGGCGACCAGAACATCCGAGGATTCAACTTCTTTTTTCCCGCAACTCTGGACATGGGAGATGGCCCGCTGCAGCACGCGGTTAAAGCCGATGGTCTGCACCGGCTCTGCAGCCAGGTTGTCGTCAATGCTGGTCAGTTTTGATGAAAAAAAGCTTTCAAGCTTGTGTTTCAGGTTCTCGGGATCCCCACCGCAGCCCCGGACAATTTCCAGGGCCAGATCATCGTGCAGCAGGGCGTAGAGAATATGTTCAACCGTCACATGCTCATGCTTTCTGGTCTTTGCCTCCCTGATCGCCATGACCAGGGCCATTTCAAGTTTGTGGCTTATCATCGTCGTTTTTTCCTGTAACCCGAGTTGACGGAATGGTCATGATTCCGCTTTCCCGGTGGTGGCTGTCGTTATTTCAGTTGCTTTACGCTTTTTCCATGGATGATTTTAAAGGGTAATCATTATGCCGCGCCATGTCATGAACGAGGGCAATCTTTGTTTCCGCAACGTCCCGGGAATACACCCCGGCAATACCGACCCCCTCCTTGTGGACATTCAGCATGATCCTGGTCGCCTCCTGAAGGTTTTTATGAAACACCACTTCCAGGACCATGACCACGAAGTCCATGGTGGTATAATCATCATTATGCAGCAGCACCTTGTACAGGGGAGGTTCTTCAACCTTCTGCCTGAGGTCGGTCAACACCAGACCTTCATTGTCACGGGAAACAGAACTCATCGCACGAGATCACTCTTCTCATCAGAATTTTTAAGCAGCCGTAAAGCCAATTTATCACTCCTGGACATTTGCCCCCCCCTGTTTCTTGTTAAGCGCAGGGAGGGAAAATGCAAACCTCGCCGAAAAACATAATCATCATGCCGGGAACCTGTCATCCATGAGGCGGAAAAACATGTTTTCCAGAACGATTTTCCCCGTTAGCCCGGAACCTTTGAGATTGTATTCCGCATCAAGAAGAACCGACATCGACCTCGTCAACAGGGCAAGAGAGAATTTTTCAGCTTTTTTAAAGGTCATGTACAGGCCGTACGGGTGACCGGACAGCTCTTTGGGCCATTCAACCCTGCTCTTTTTCAGCCGGTCGAGATAGCCGTCCTTGAAGGCCGGAAAAGACATGCCGGGCTTATAGCCGGGATTGTCCAGTTCCTGCATTGATCTGACCAGCATCATTTTTTTCAGGTGATTGCGCAGCGAAGCGATGATCGCCAGCGGGTGCACCCCGTTTTCCTGCAATCTTTCGGAAATGAGAAGGGTCCGGCCCAGATTACGATCGGAAAACACCTCCGCCAGCTCATAGATCGCTTCCTCTCGTGTCCGGCCGACAACCGCATTCAGATCCTCCAGGCCCACAATGTTGCGGTCACCTGCATAAAGAACAAGCTTTTCACTCTCAAGGGCAGCGGCGACCGGATGAAAGCCAACCCTTTCCAGCAGCAGTTCCAGGGTTTTCGGCTCTATCCTTTTACCGTTCTCCGCCATCACCCGGTTGACGATCTCCCGAAGCACCTCGTTCTGGCCATCGGCTGCCGCCTTGCCCGACCCGGTCTCAACCGAGAGATCGATTACCGTTCCCTGTTCGGAAATATACTTGTAGAATTTCTTTCTTTTATCAACGGCCTCGGTGACCAGAATCAGAATGTTCCCTGCAGGAAGCCCCTCGCTGAAAGCCTGCATGTAAAGCTCGGTGATATCCTTACCCGATGATGAGGGCGTCTTCGTGCCCGGCACCACCGGCGACCCGGACAAGATTTCAACAGCCCAGCCGATCTCCTCCTGGGGCCGATCAAAGCCAAATCTCGATTTCCAGACGGCGGCGGTCAACCCGTCGAATTCATCCGGGGTCACATTGCCGATCTCAAGAACCTGGGCAAGATAGCGATATGCGCCCTCCCGGTCGTTTCTGCTGAAATTCTCTACGGCTTTGTCCCAGAGATCTTTCGCCACAATTTTTGAATGAAGGAGCCGGGAGTCCATCACCCTGATCACCCGCCGTCCACCGAACATACTGAAAGTCCGCATCTGGTTCAGGGTGTTCCCCGGATCCTCCCGATCCCCTTCAACAAGGGTCAGGGCTCCCTGTCTGGCCTTTTCATCGGGCAAAATGTGGCCGATCAGCTCATCCACCGCCTGCCGACAGAGATATCTTTCTCCAAAGAGAAGATACATCCGGTCCGTTTCACCGGAAGCGATTTTTTTGAATAATCCGGGCAGCTCTTTTCGTTTGTATACACTCATGATCGGTCAAAAATACACTTTTTAACCCCCTTTGTCACAACCATAAACTTCTCCCGGATAAATTTGCCGCACTGGTTTGCTCGTCATTGATCTCTCTCCGGAATCCTTGTCATCACCGAAATCCGCAGCACATCAAGATCCCGGAATTCTGTGAAAATACCGGCTGATCGGCGGGCCGTTGCTTTTAAAATCTTTAAATCGGTGGTGGGATTTATTACTATACAATCTCCGGACTTCATTGCCGGGTTGCCCGAAAAACCAGACAAACAGCCGAAACAAGAGATATGACATGGAAGACGACGCTTCTGAGCCAAATCCGAAAAAACGCCTCGGGGTACTGATCGGCGGCTCGGGCCTCATCGGCGGCGCCCTGATGCATTATTTCAAGACCAAAACGGACGAAAGCACCGACGTCCTCTCGCCCAACAGCAAAAAACTGAGCTTGCGGGAACCGGAGGATATCAGAAGCTATTTCAGGAAATATCGTCCCGACTTCATCATCAATACCGCGATCGCCTCCATCGACAGTGATCCGATGCTTTCCTATGAGGTCAACTATCTGGGGGCGATCAATCTCGCCCGGGCGGCCCTCACCCTGGGAGTTCCATACATTCACTTCAGCTCGGCGGTTATCATGCCGAACGGCGAAGACCTTGACGAGGACAACACCCTGCCCCTCTCCCCGGAAATGTCGAACTATGCCAAGTCCAAACTGATGGCGGAACGGACCCTCAAACACATGCACGAAACAAAGGGGCTTGATTACACCAATATCCGGCTCGGGGTGGTCTACGGCAAACACGATCACAAGATCCAGGGCTTTCACCGGCTGTTCTTTTCCATTATGAACCAGTCAATGCTGGTGATGCTGACCAAAAAGGGGGTCCGCCACTCTTACACCCACGCCAAAAAACTGCCCCCCTTCATCGATTACATCCTCAGCAACCGTGAGGAGTTTTCCGGCAAAACCTATAATTTTGTCGACCCGGAACCGGTAGAACTGGCCGACATCATCCTGACCATCAAATCCTATCTCGATCTCAACATCCCGAAGGAAATTTATATTCCCTACCCTCTGGCCCGTTTCTTCCGCCTCTTTCTGGAAATTGTGGTCAAGGGTTTCAGCCGTCTGGGACTCGAAGCCAGAATGCCCGGGGAGCTGATGTTCCTGGAGAATTTCTACACCACCCAGGTCCTGTCGCCCAAACGGCTGCTCGCGTCCAGTTACCGGGAACCGCATCCCGAGACCACGGTCTACAGCATGCTGCCGGAAATGATCCAGTATTACCTGACCCGCTGGGAACATCTGAACCTGATCACCTCATACAATCCGGAGTTCTTCGACCCCGGCAAAAAAGCCGAGGAATTCCTCCGCAACCCGGTGCAGCTGCTCGAGAACATGCAGAAATGCTGCACCGATCAGTTTACCGATTTTGAGGACTGAGCATGCCTTTGTTCGGCGCCCACATGTCGGTAAGCGGCGGCCTGGCCCTCGCCTTCGATCGGTTGGCCGAGGTCGGCGGCGAAGCGTTGCAGATTTTTACCGCCAACCAGCGCCAGTGGAGCCCGAAGCTGCCCGATGAAGTGAACATTTCCCTCTTCCGGGAAAGACGACTTGCTTCAGGCAATATCCCGGTCGCCTCGCATGACTCCTACCTGATCAACCTCGCTTCCCCGAAACCGGAATCCAGCGAAAAATCGATAGCCGCTTTCGCTGATGAACTGAAAAGATGCGCCGCGTTAGGCGTTGAATATCTGGTAATGCATCCCGGCTCCCATCTCGGGGAAGGAATCGCCCCGGGCCTTGACCGTTTCACCCGCAATCTTGACCGGGCGATCAGCCAGGCCGATCCCGGGAGGAAGGTGATGGTGCTCCTGGAAACCACCGCCGGGCAGGGGACAAATCTCGGCGCCGATTTTGCGGAACTGGCCGGGATCATTGCCGCCTCCGACTTTTCCGGCCAACTCGGTGTCTGCTACGATACCTGTCACACCTTTGCTGCCGGTTACGACATCCGCACCCCGGAAGCCTACCGGAAGACCATGGATGAATTCGACCGGCTGATCGGCCTGGAGCGGTTGAAATTTTTTCACCTGAATGACGCGCAAAAAGAACTGGGGAGCCGCATTGACCGCCATACCCATATCGGCCAGGGGCAGATCGGGATCGAGGGCTTCCGTAATCTGGTCAATGACCCTCGTTTCAAGAATCACCCGATGGCCCTGGAAACCCCGAAGTCCGACGACCTGCATGAAGACAAGGAAAACCTTGAACTGCTGAAAAGCCTGGTGACACCATGATTATCAAACTGATCAAGGAATACAATTATGCGTTTGATGCCAGAATCGGGGCAATCGGGAGCATGCAGCTCTGGGGTGAACCGGGCAAGGTCCTTGATGTGCGGTTTGTCGACGATCAGGCGGCGGTTCCGGCGCCGCAGGTCGCTCCCGACCGGCGCAGCGCCAGGGTATATTTCCGGCAGGAGAAGCTTGCCGAGCTCATCGGCCTGCTGCGCAATGAAAGGCCCGTGGGGGTCAGAATCACCGACGATGGCCAGGTCGATCTTCTGAACACGTACGGTCTTTGCGACTCTGTTGTCGTCGGTCCTTCATGCTCGTCTGAAATCCTTGCAGCAAAAACTCGCGGGATCAGGGAGGCGATGCGGCGGACGATCGACTTCTGCGAGGCGGATGCTCTGCCTGAGTACTGTCCGGTGACCTTCCATCTGGAAGACGGTGGTCTCTGCGGAACATACCAGCCCGGTTATACAGGAAGTTTTACCCAGGACCCTGAAGGACTGGGACATGTCTGCCTCTTTGAGGTTGAAAAGGCGACGCCGGACAACCCGATGACCGTGGCGAGAGGAGAATCCATCCGCGATCAGCTTCTCGCTGTCCATGAAGCGATGCATTGCTGGTTCAAGGGTCGGGTGGAGAATTACCGGATCGAGGAGCCTTTCTGTAAATATGTGTCCTTTGTGGTTTCGGAATTGTCCGGCGGGCCGGAATATTGCAGCAGGTTTACTTTCACTCCGGATGAGCATCCCGATGCGCTCATGAAGTACCTGTGCCGGATCGGTATGAACAGGCTGAATGTTTCGGAAGTGTTACGGCAGACGGCTGAGGCGGCAAAAGTGAAAGGTGAAAAATTGACGGAACTTGAATTTGCACATCTGGTTTCCGGCGTTCTCGGCCAGAATGCGGTTCCCTCTTTTCAGTCGGCCGGGATATTGCTCTGATTTAAATCAATAAATCGAGGAGGCAGGTTGTGGCGTATAAAATACATCTGATCAACAAGTACAACTATTCATTCGATGCCAGAAAGGGCGGCCCAGGAGTTCTGCAATTGTGGAGCGACCAGAACAATGTGGCCCGGGTCAATTTTGTCGCCGACAATGCTTCCGTGCCGGCCCCGGTTCTGGCGGCCGATCTGAACAGCGCCACGATCTACTTCAAGGAGAAGAGCCTGCCCGGTCTGATCGATATGCTGCGCAATGAAAACCCGGTCAAGGTTACCATCAACAACCAGCCGCCCGGTTTTGTCTTCGTGCACACCGGCCAGGAGCCTGTCGGCGAGGGCGAGGTGTGATCCTCAGGCAAGACCACAGGTTGATTCATTTCCACACCAGCTCGATCGGGCAGTGATCAGAGCCGGTGATCTCCGGGCGGATGGAGGAACCCCTGACCCGCTTCCGGCTCTTTTCATCCACGCAGAAAGAGTCGATCCGCCAGCCGATGTTCCTGGCTCTGGCATTGAAGCGGTAACTCCACCAGGTGCAGTATTTTTTAAAAACTCTGACCCCAAAGATTCTCCTGGGCTTGACATATGTCCACATAGAAGGGGCTCCCCTTGCACAACATGGAAATTTATAATTTTATGGACGTCCCCTTTGCCGTCCCTCGCGTTGACAAAATGTGGCATTTCAAGACCAGACCCCAAAGATTAAGAAAAGAAAGATTATCACCATCACCTTTTGCGGCAGATCGGAAATCGGCCAAATCACGGCTGCAGCAGACCCAACAAAACAACCTGCAACATCAAGCTCAGCAATATTATGGTGATATTACGATTACTTAATGGTATTGGTAATTCAGGTGCAACCGGCCAAAAGATCGGCCAAACAATCGGCCAACCGAACGAGGCTTGAGCAAACCAGTCTGCCCGAGGATAGATGCACATGCCTGAAGAATTGCTTTATAGCAGGATCAGCCAGATGGAACCCATGCTCCCGGATTCCGGCAAGAGTAGTGAGTTAATCAATCCGGCAATCGAGGTAATGCGAAGGGCGTCCGCCCTCAGTACCCGGTTGCACCCGGTAACCAGGCGGGGAATCGTCGACCTGGTTCGTGCGATGAACAGCTACTATTCGAACCTGATCGAGGGGCACCATACCCATCCGGCCGATATAGAGAGGGCCTTGGCCAGGGATTTTTCCACCGACCCGGCCAAGAGGGCGCTGCAGGTTGAAAGTGCCGCCCATGTCGAGGTGCAGAGGCTGATCGAGCAGCGCCTGGAGGGCGACCCCGACCAGGATATCTGGGGGGCTGATTTTCTGTGCTGGATTCACCGGGAATTTTATGAGCGGCTCCCACCCGAATTCCTGGTGATAAAAACCGCTGAAGGGGAGAAGAGAGTCGAGCCTGGTCAACTCAGAGAGAACGAGGTCACCGTCGGCCACCATCTGGCACCGGCGGCATCTTCGCTCAAGAATTTCCTGGCCAGGTTCAAAGAGGCTTATGGGGGAAAAAGCCTCAAGCCGACAGATTCGATTATTGCGGTTGCGGCCTCACATCATCGCCTGGCGTGGATTCACCCTTTTTTTGATGGCAACGGCAGGGTGACCCGCCTGTTCACGCATGCCTCTTTGATCAAGACGCGCATCGATGGGCACGGCTTGTGGACCGTAACCAGGGGGCTGGCACGAAATCGAGAGGCTTATCTGACGGCACTTGCCGGAGCGGACGCCCATCGCCAAGGCGATTACGATGGCCGGGGGAGTCTATCGGAAAAGGGGTTGGAACTTTTTTGCAGTTTCTTCCTGCGAATGGCATTAGATCAAATCGAATACATGACAGCTTTGCTGGAGTTAGACGGGATGCTGAAACGCATTGAAGGCTATGTGACCCGCCAGGTTCATTTAGGGGAGTTGCAAGCGGAATCATTCTTCTTGTTGCGAGAAGCCTTCCTGAGGGGAGAAATTCCCAGGGGGGAAGCGGCCAGGATAACCGGGAAACCGGAGCGTTCAGCACGGAGGGTACTCAAGGATTTATTGAATAAATCGCTCCTGGTAAGCGATTCCGAGAAAGGACCGGTGCGCTTGGCATTCCCGACCAAGGTGGCAGCATATTATTTCCCTCTTCTTTATCCGGAAGGGATCGAGGCAGGGATGATTTAAACGGTGTATCTACGCCTGGCAAAAATGTGGCATTTCAAGACCTGACCCCAAAGATGACCCCTTACCTCGGGGGGCGAGTTTGAAAAAAGGTGAAAATCTTGACACAAGCCAAGTGCAGCCCCCTTTTCCTTAGTAGGCAGAAAGTTTTGAAGGCGAGAGACGCCTTTTATGAGGCCATTGTTTTGAACTACTGGAGGTTGGAACTATATGAAAATAAGTTTTTTGCTTCTTGCAGTTGCAGTGTTGTTGACTGTTCCTCATACTGGGAATGCTGAGAGGGGGGAGGGGTCGGAAATTATGGCCCTTATAGGTATGCGGGTCCCTCCTGTTGAGCCTTTTAAAAAACAAGGGGATATTTCTGGCTGGCAAGATTTGGGTGGATTTATTGTCATCGTCGAGGGGGGTAAAGACTCTACTTTGCTTCCCGTTATTGAAAATGGGTATACGGCAAATGAGGGCGGATTTGTTCTTAAACAAGTCGACAAAGATATGACGGTAACAGTCCTTGATGCACGTGCCCTTCCACAGAGTCTCCTTAGTTATGACCTGAAGGATGGGAAACATGCCTGGCGCAAAGACCCTTACAAGAGATACAGCGTATTCCCATGTAGAAAATCAGGGAGTGAGGGGGCGTTTGTTGGACTTATGCGGCCTGAACCTGGCAAGGAAAGCTGCTTGCATAACAGCGGCCAAGTAATAAGGGTGTGGCGTCTTGACGAAAAGAAGCGCAAACTCGAAGAAGTATCGACTGTTGGTGTTAGCTGCTTTTTTATGGAAGGCGAAGACGATTGTGAATAAATTGCTTAACTTGAAAAAAGGGGTCGCGTCTTTGCTTGACTCATCTCGGATCTGTCAGTCAACATTTCTCTAGAATATCGCCTCATAAGGTCGGCAAAGTCAACGTCTGTGTTTCGGGCCTTTATCAAACTTATCCTTTGCGGCTCGTTTTCACCCGTAATCATTACAACTTGCTTTGGATGAGTCAGGGTATTTTTTCGAGGGACTTTTAGACATACAGGAGGTCCTGCTCAATGTACTTATACGCCCGGGGTTTAATGGCTCTTCTGGAAACAATTTCTGTCGGTAGCTCCAGTAATGCTTCAATCTTGTCCGCAAGTGAAACGAAGTTCAAGCCGATAGCCGGATCGACTTCTACCAGGATATCGACATCACTGTCGTCGTTTTGCTCGTTACGGGCATAAGAGCCAAAAAGCGCCATGGTCTTCAGCATATATTTCTGCTCAAGCTCAGGCTTGGCTTTGGTGAGAAGGGCGATTACTTCTTCACGAGTTTTCATTCGATATTCCTTCCGTTTGCCTGAAATCTATCATCCGCTAATATTGATTTCATTATAGCATAAATCCTATGAATGCAAGGCTTTCGGTCGAGTGGCGTCATTCGTAAATTAAAGGGATCCGCTTTTGACCTTTGCAAGCATTTTTCTTTATCTGATCCAGTCTTTTAAGATGCGCCGCAATAATAAACCGAAAAAGATTGAAGCTCCCCGCGGCAGATAAGCACTAGACTTCGAGCCACGGGGAATCTCCGTATGGGAGGTTGCTTGCATCAGATTCGCTCACTCACCCCGCAGCAGATAGCGAACAGCGTGAGACTCGGAGTCTCCTTTGCAGTCGCTTACCTCGAGCTGCGGGGAATGCTTTTCGCGGTGCATGTTCATTCCCACACCAGTTCGATCGGGCAATGATCAGAGCCGGTGATCTCCGGGCGGATGGAGGAACTCTTGACCCGCTTCCGGCTCTTTTCATCCACGCAGAAATAGTCGATCCGCCAGCCGATGTTCCTGGCCCGGGCATTGAAGCG
>JAHJIQ010000063.1 GCA_018823285.1 Pseudomonadota bacterium | reverse complement strand
TTCCAGTTGGTTCCATCATAATTGTAAATGGTGGCAAGACCGGCATTGATGATAGATCCATTATTAGCAGACCATCCACCCATAATGGCATGAGAAGCAGAAATATCTACAGCTTGCCCATATTGATCTGATGAATTTAAATCAGGCCCCATCTTTTGTTGTTCGATCCAGCCGGACCCACCAAACTCAAACACATACGCAGCGTTTTCACCATTTGCCCCTACAATCGCGAAGTCCCCAGAGATAGCAACAGCAGAACCGAAGTTATCGGAGTTTCCACCATCTGATGCCAAGAGTTTGAGTTCATCATCACAAACATCACCGTATGAATCCCCATCAAAATCTGCTTGATCAAGGTTGGGTAATGCTGGACAATTATCGACATCCCCGCAGACTGTATCACCATCACGATCATTTTGGGGATCATTGGAGCAAATATCAGCATTATCACCTACTCCATCCCCATCGGTATCAAGCCACTCTGCTGAATTAAAAGGAAAGGCATCACAACTATCCGGAATGCCATCACTATCTGAATTTACGGTATCATCAAAACCCGGACAAAGGTCAGAATTGTCGCCAACCCCATCATCGTCAGAATCAATCCATTCGTTTGGGTCAGCAGGGAACACATCACAGCCGTCTGGAGAACCATCACCATCAATATCAACAGTATCATCAAATCCAGGACAAATATCGGAATTGTCACCGACACCATCACTATCGGAATCTACCGATTCCGATGGGTCGTCAGGGAACACGTCACAACCGTCTGGAACAAGATCACCATCTGAATCAGATGTATCGTCGGATCCCTGGCAAATGTCCGAATCGTCACAATTGCCGTCACCGTCAGTATCTCCTGTGAGATTATCTCCATAACAATTATCGCAGCCATCAGGGATTCCATCTAGATCAGTATCATTTGTATCATCAAATCCAGGGCAAGTATCTAGGGTATCTTCAACTCCATCCCAATCTGAGTCGGAATAAGTTGGACCGTATATATACGCAGCCCCAGCCTGGGTTCCATTATCAGAGTCTCTATATGTGCCAGATATAAAATGATTTCCTGAAATTGATACTGAATAACCGAACCAATGACTACCGCCCCCATCTGAAGCGAGATATTTTTGTTCATTCCCCCAATTCACACCATCATATTCATAAGTATAAACTGAACCTGATTCTGATCCTAAGTCATCATCATAATAAGAGCCGATAACTATATTATTTGCAGAGATGGAAACAGACCAAGCATAATTATCAGATGATGAACTATCAGAAGCGGTCAATTTCTGTTGTTCTTGCCAGCTTATATCATTAAATTCGTAAATATAAGCAGATCCAAAAGCAGAAGAAGAATCCGCAGGAGCTCCAATAATTACTCGGTTATCAGTAATTGATACAGACTGACCAAAATGAGCATATGTCTGTCCATCTGAAGCAACCAGCTTCTGTTGCTCTACCCAGTCAATACCATTATGTTTATACACATAAGCAGCACCGGATTCCCCACCGGCACCATCCTTTTTGTGTGCTCCAACGACAACGTTATTATTTGAAATAGTTACTGCATAACCATACCAATCACCACCCACACCATCCGAAGCAGTTAGCTTTTGTTGTTCGATCCATGAGTTGCCATCGAAATGGTAAATATATGCAGAGCCGGACGTACTTCCATTGTCATCATCTCCGTATGCACCGACAACTGCATATTGTCCGGATATTGAAACCGAATAGCCAAAATAATCATAAGTTGTACTATCAGAAGAAATAATCTTCTGTTGCTCTACCCATGAATTTCCGTCAAAAAAATAAATGTACGCTGAACCGTTGTAATAAACTCCATCATCCGGTGCTCCGACTATTAAAAGGTTCCCAGACATAGAGACAGAGTGTCCAAAATTGTCATTAGATCCCCCATCACTAGCGGTTAACTTCTGCTGCTCTATCCAGCCACTCCCATCATGGGTGAATATGTAAACAGAACCAGACGAAGAACCATTATCATCATCATCAGGCGCACCTACGGCAGCGACATTGCCGGAGATTGAAACAGAATAACCTAACCTATCTACTGATTGACCATCAGAAGAAAGAATTTTCGATTCAAAATCACAAGAATTACCAATTCCATCAGAGTCATAATCAGCCTGATTAGAATTAGAAATATTCACACAATTGTCTGCATCATCACACACTCCATCACTATCTGAATCGCCTGACAAATTGCCTCCAAAACAGATATCACAATCATCAGGGACAAAATCACCATCTAGATCAAGAGTATCGTCCGAGCCAGGACATAGGTCGCAAGAGTCACCTACACCGTCACCATCAGTTTCGGTCTGAGAAGAATTGTTAATTACAGGACAATTATCTATATCATCGCAATATCCATCACCATCGTTGTCCCCAACAGCATCATTCCCTAAACAAAAATCACAGCCGTCAGGAACACTGTCACCATCTGAGTCAATAGAATCATCTGATCCGGGGCAAAGATCACATAGATCACCCGATCCATCACTATCTGCATCAGCCTGTGAAGGATTGTTATCAACAGGACAATTATCTATGTCGGCACAAACACCATCACCATCAGCATCAACACCTGCATAGTTCGGGCAAACATCACAAACATCACCAATACCATCTAGATCTGTGTCAATCTGAGATAAATTACTGTACCTTGGACAATTATCACTGTTATCTCCGACCCCATCACCATCTGAATCCAGCCATTCACCTACTTCAATTGGAAAGGCGTCACATCCGTCGGGTACACCGTCAGTATCAGTATCTACATTGTCATCAAAACCCAAACAAATATCGCAACTGTCAGGTATACCATCTGAATCAGAATCGATATTATCATCACCACTCTGACAAATATCATTTACATCAACTACGCCATCACCATCATAGTCACTGGAATAACCGCTAATAATAAACGCTTCATCATCATCATCATTCCCTAAGATGATATTATTCCCAGAGATTGCCACCCTGTTGAAACCATAATATGAATAATAGGGGGCAAAAGAGTTCTGAAATATCCAATTATCGTTATCATTAAAATATATTGTAGCTGTACCACGAGAATTCTTAGCTACATAGTCGCCTGAAATTGCCCAGTGCGTCCCGCTACCCAATTTCTGTTTCTCAATCCAATTAGAACCATCAAAGTTGTAAAGATATGTTCCACTATCTGAGCCCACTAATGCGTTTAAACCCGATATTGAAACTGAAAATCCAAACTGCTCGAACTCTACACCATTAGTGAGAAAAAGTTTCTGCTGAAATCCCCAGGTAGTACCATTATGATAATAAACGTATGAGGCACCCGACTCTGGTACAGCTCCATCAGAATCTTTCGCGCCTACGATTGCATAATCTCCAGAGATAGACACAGAATAACCAAACTGATCCATGTAGATCCCACCGTCGTAGGGGATAGTTAGCTTAATATTTCTACTCCATGAAGAACCGTTATAATGAAAAATATATGCAGCACCAACATTTTGTGTACCATTACTTCCTGCAAAAGCTCCTACAATAATTCTATCTCCGGATATTGAAACAGAAACACCAAACCCGTCATTATTCTCTCCAATGAGTTTTTGCTGCTCTACCCATTGAGTACCATTGTAAAAATAAACATATGCGGAATCAGTGACATATGAACCTACAACAGCATAATTACCTGAGATAGCGACTGAATAGCGTCCAAAAGTATCGCCAGCAGTGCCATCACTGGCAGTTAACTTTTGCATCTCAACCCAACCATTTCCTGCATTATGAAAAATGTATGCCGAACCAGAATTAGAACCCAAGTCATCATCCATAGGAGAGCTAACAATTGCGAAATTTCCTGAAATTGCTACTGCTGATCCAAAACTGTCATTAGAAGAAACATCACTGGCAACTATTTTAGTCTGATACATCAAGGAATCGCATCCATCGGGTAATCCATCCATATCAAGGTCAATGTTGTCATCAAAACCTGGACATGAATCGAGAGTATCAGGTATTCCATCTCCATCAGAATCAAGCGGTATTGTTACCGAATCAATCCATGCAGTATCAATTCCATTAGTGTTAGATGAATTTTTGACGTAGACCCACTTGAAGGTATGTGCTCCTGCTGTGACAGGAAATGAGGTATTTGTCCAAACAATCTCTCCAGACCACTGATCCTGAAGAACATCATCAATATAGAATTTCAGAAAGTCAAAATCCAGTTCTGAACTGACAGAGTAGTCAAAAGTAATGCTCCCAAAACCTGTATTCACATTGAATTGAAGAGTTGATGTCTGATCATCCGAAATTGACGTTATAGATTGAGCTGCAAACAGGCCATCATTTGCTTTTGAGGTCGTTACAGCCCAGTTTACATCTCCAGAAGTTGTCCATTCGGCAGGAAAGGTTCCACCCTCAAAAGACTCGGTGGCAGCATGACCACATACGGGTATAAGACAAAAAACAGACAAGACGACGACCAAAAACAATCCACGAGTGAAAAAAGCTCTCATTGTCACGAAACCCCCTCCCGGTAAGATAAAGAAACCACAACGTCATTTGATGCAATTATGAGTTATTTTATTTTCAGCAATTTACACATACTATACGTTACGGAAAAAGTCTGTAGGGAAATTCGGATAGTTTTGTAGGGGAGTTCCTACACAATCGACAGAACCATGAAAAAGGCAGGCATCCGGCGTGACTGGCCGATATTTCTTTTATGATAAACTCCTGGAAAATGTTTAAAAAATTCACAATCCGGGATCACAGGGGCAGTCCACAGGTATCAACAAACTCCCGCGACCTTATTTTGGGTTTGCCCGTATATGCACAAAATGATACGACCAAGAAAATTGACAGGCCGCAATTGAATAGTACCGCTGCCAAAGACAACCGCGACTTGAACATGCGCAGCGAAACGCAATCCCCGCAGCTCGAAGGCCCCCGCTGTTCGCTTTCTGCCGTGGGGAGCTTCAATGCCGGCGGCTGTTAAAAGCAGAGACCGCAATCCGGGCACTCGGGCGCGGTTTTGAAGACATGGCCGCAGGCCGAGGGTCACATTTTGGACTTGCCTGTTTATGCACAAAATGATATTTTAATGCATAAACACAACAGGAGTGCAAAATGAGAACAACACTTGATTTACCGGAAAACCTGCTGAACCAGGCAATGCAGGCTACTCACATTCAGACCAAAACTGCAGTCATTATCACAGCCCTTGAAGAACTGATCAGAAAATCAAAAATTTCCGGTTTGAAAGAGTTTAAAGGAAAGATTGATTTGGATATTGATCTTGATGCCGTTCGTGGCCGAAAATGCCGGTTCTAGTCGACACCTCTGTCTGGGTAGAGTATTTCCGGGACGGCAGCAGCTCAGGGAAACTTGATTTTCTGATCGATGAGAATCTTGTCGTCATCAACGACCTGATCCTGGCAGAACTTGTCCCTTTTCTGAAACGCAGGAATCAACGTCAAGTAATTGATTTGCTGAACAATATCAGCAACACAACCCTCAAAATTGACTGGCCGCAATTAATTGATTTTCAGGTAAAATGTCTTAAGAAAAGCTTGAACGGAGTCGGCATCCCGGACCTGATCATAGCCCAGAATGCGAAACAGAATAAGTGTGAAATATACTCCCTCGACAATCACTTCAGGTTGTTAAAGGACGTCATCAAAATCAGAATTTTTGAGTAGTATTTCTGTCATCCGCCAACGCCGTCTAAAAGTTCCGTCGATACTAAAAACTCAACTTTCTGACTTGCCTAAGATATTGGTTTGCTGTCATAAAACAATCACAAGCCATGGCGGCATTCCATGATTAGAAGCCAGAATCCAGAAGCCAGGAGCCAGAATGACTGATTTTTCAGCTTTTCTCCTGGCTTCTGACTCCTGGCTTCTGCCTTGTTGTGGAAAACAGGAACGCAAAAATCGCCAAAACCCCTTTATTATCGGGAGATTAACATAACTCAGAAAGTTGAGCTAAAAACAAAGGCCGCAATCCGGGCATTCCGGCGCGGTTTTGAAAACATGGCCGCAGGCCGGGCAGGTTGATTCGGCGACTTCCGGGTTGAAGACCGCGTCACCATGGGAGTTGCCGTCAGCACCGATTGCGGTGCGCCTGATCTCCTCGTCGATCAGGTGCGACGCCTCTTCCGCGTCTTCCCTTCTGACCACCAGGTCGAAATTCCCGCCGCAACACCCCTTGCCGCAGGAATTCTCATCCCCGGCCAGAAGGGTGCCGATATGCTGCTCGGCAAGGAGCTTTTCAAAGACCTTGATCTCGGCAAGTTTCCCCCGCCGGATCACCACCAGCTCCTCATCGATACTCAGTTCGGCAACCGGCCCGGCCATCCTTTTCTTCCGGGCAGCGCTTCGCGCTTCCATCTCAAGCCCGGTGAAAAGAGGACCACCGCACATCCCGCATTTCTCGATTTCGGCCCGATACTCATCGTTACAGTCAGGGCAGTATTTCAGATCGTGTTCGTACATTTTCAACTCACGGATAAAGTGTTCAGGAGCCAGGAGCCAGGATTCAGAAAAAATCTTTACTATCGATTGGCCCCTTTATCCACCCATTTTTCATTCTTCATTCTGCATTTTTCACTGCTTTATAATATGTATCTGCTCAAATCCTCATTCTTCGAGATCGCGGTCAGCTGTTCCTTCACATAGTTCGCGGTTACCACAAATCGCTTATCACTCCGGTCCGGCGCGGTGAAGGAGAGTTCTTCAAGGACCTTTTCCAGCACCGTATGCAACCGCCGGGCGCCGATGTTTTCGGTCCGTTCATTGACCTCGGCGGCAATAGCCGCCATTTCCCGGATCGCCTCATCTTCAAAGACCAGCTCAATCCCTTCGGTCGCCATCAGAGCGATGTACTGCCGAATCAGCGCATTCTCGGGCTCGGTTAAAATCCGGTAGAATTCGTCCCGACCGAGAGGCTGCAATTCCACCCTGATCGGGAACCGCCCCTGCAACTCGGGCACCAGATCCGACGGTTTGGCCAGGTGAAAGGCGCCGCTGGCGATAAAGAGGATATGATCGGTCCGGACCATCCCGTACTTGGTGGTCACCGTCGCCCCTTCGACGATCGGCAAAAGATCCCGCTGCACCCCCTCCCGCGACACTTCGGCGGAATGCGAGACCCCCTGCCGGGAGGCGATTTTATCGATCTCGTCCAGAAAGATGATTCCCGACTGCTCGGCCCGGGTGATCGCCTGTCTCGTCACCTTCTCCATATCGATCAGCTTTGCCGATTCCTCGGTGGTCAGGAGAACCATCGCTTCGGAAATCTTCACTTTCCGCCGCTGGCTCTTCTGGGGGAACATCTTGCCGAACATGTCCTTGATGCCCATCCCCATATCATCCATCCCGGAACTCGACAGGACCTCGATCATCGGCACGTTCTGCGGTTGCTCAACCTCGATCTCCACCTCCCGATCGTCAAGCTCGCCTTCCCGGAGCTTCTTCCTGAATTTCTCCCGGGTGGTGTCTTTCTGCTCCGGAGCGCTATCCTGATCGGCGCTGCCGGTGCTGGGATAAGTGGTCTTGAGCGGCGGGACCAGGATATCGAGGAGTCTCTCTTCGGCTATTTCCGCAGCCCGGGCGGTCACCTTCTCCATCTCCTCCATCTTGACCATATTCACCGCCAGATCGGTGAGATCACGGATCATCGATTCCACATCGCGGCCCACGTAGCCAACCTCGGTAAACTTTGAGGCCTCGATCTTCAGAAACGGCGACTGGGCCAGGTTGGCAAGCCTTCTGGCAATCTCGGTCTTGCCGACCCCGGTGGGGCCGATCATGATGATATTCTTCGGCGATATCTCATCGCATAACGGAGGCGGCACCTGCTGCCGGCGCCAGCGGTTCCGCAGGGCAACGGCAGTGAACCTCTTGGCGTCATCCTGGCCGATGATGTATTTATCGAGTTCGCCGACGATCTCGCGTGGGGTGAGTGATCCTGGCAGTTCCATGGTATTCCTTGTCTCTATTTTCAAGCGGCTTTTCTGCTTGACCAACCTGCGGGCTATTGAGTGACCGATCGGGATAAGTTTGAAGTTTAAAGTGTGAAGTGTGAAGTTGTGGAAGTCTTACCATCAAATAAAAACAAACCTCCAAAGGGAAGCTTAAAAAAATATGTGATCAGTCAACACCACAACTCTTCACTTTTCACTCTAAACTTTTCACTATTCACTCCCTGAAAGGGATTTCGTCTTCTCCAAAACAATATTCTCATTGGTGTAGATACAGACCGAGGCTGCGATCTTCATGGCCTCCCGGCAGATCCCTTCGGCATCAAGATCGCTGTGGGCAACCAGGGCCTTGGCGGCAGACTGGGCATACGGGCCGCCCGAGCCGATGGCGAGAATCCCGTCATCTGGTTCGATCACGTCCCCGGAGCCGCTCAGGAGCAGCGAGTGCTTCTCGTCAACGGCGATCAGCATCGCCTCAAGACGCCGTAGCATCTTGTCGGTCCGCCAGTCCTTGGCAAGCTCCACCGCCGCCCGCATCAGATTGCCGTTGAACTGTTCAAGCTTTTGTTCCAGCCGGTCAAAAAGGGTGAAGGCATCGGCGGTGGCTCCGGCAAAGCCGGTGATGACTTTGTCGTTATAAAGTCTTCTGACTTTCCTTGCCTCATGCTTCATCACGGTGCTGCCGAGGGTGACCTGCCCGTCTCCGGCAACAACAACTTCGCCCCGGTGCCGGACGGCGATTATGGTAGTTGATCTGATCTGCACAGGATCCTCCCGTTAAAATTTCATTCGCACAGGCAAATTTCCTGCTCGATATTCTGTTTTTTTCTATTGCCCTGATTTCTTCGCCATCGGATGCGCCTTATCGTACACCTCCGACAGGTAGTCCATGTTCAGATGGGTGTATTTCTGGGTGGTGGAAAGGCTCGCATGCCCGAGCAGCTCCTGGACCATCCGGAGATCGGCCCCCATTTCAAGCATATGGGTCGCAAACGAATGGCGCAGGGAGTGAGGAGTCACCTTCGTGATGATACCGGCCCGCAGAGAATACGAACTGACCAGTCTTTCGACACTCCTGACCGTAAGCCTGGTCCCCCGGCTGTTTAAAAAAAGCGCCTCCTTCTCAGGCACATTTCCTCTGCCGGCACAATCGGCAAGCAGGCCCAGTCGCTGTTTTTCATAGTTACGGAGCGCCTCGAGCGCCGGACGGCCGATGGGAACCAACCGCTCCTTGTTTCCTTTGCCGAGCACTGTAACCATTCCTTCAGCAAAATCAAGCTGGACCAGATCCAGGGCGACAAGCTCCGCAACCCGCATCCCGGTTGAATAGAGCATCTCGAGAATCGCCCGATCCCGCTCGGCATAGGTGTCACTTTCGTTGGGAGCTTCAAGGAGCGCGAACACCTCGTCAACGGTCAGAAAAACCGGCATGTACCGGTTCTGCTTCGGCATCGAGATGGGCAGGACGGGGTTTACGGGCACAATCCCTTCCCGGAGCAGAAACCTGAAAAAGGACCGCAATGAAGAGAGCTTTCTCGCCACCGAGGCCGGACTGTTGCGGCTGTTGAGAGAATAGACATACGCCCTGACCAGGCGGGTATCGATCTTTCCCGGCTGATCGGTATCGATAAACCCGGCAAACTCCGCCAGATCCCGACCATAGCTCTCGACGGTCCGCGGCGAATAATTCTTCTCCACCGTCAGCCAGCGGCTGAAATGATCGATACAGCCTTGAAGGTTTTCCGTCACCATATTCTCCATCTACAGAATGTTCCTTAAGCCCGCTCTCAGCTGAATAATCTGGCAGAACATACCAAGGAAACAGAAGTGCGTATGCAGAAGTCAGAGCAGGAAAAATCAGCAGCCGAATGATGTCCAATCCGCATCTCTTCCTGCTTCTGAATTCTAAGGTACCCCATCATAATATGATTTTTATGGAAAGACATTGCCCAAGTCGGGTTATTTATTATAATCGTCGCGATATATCTCCCGAGCAATCCACAGAGGCACCAACATGGCCAAGAAAAACTTTGAAGAATCCCTGACCCGGCTTGAGCAGATCACTGAAGAACTGGAAAGCGGCGATCTGAGTCTTGAAGAGTCTTTGAAAAGATTCGATGAAGGAATCAAACTCACCGAATACTGTAACCGGAAACTTTCCGAGGCCAGAACCAGGGTGAATGTGCTGCTCAAGAAAAATGACGGCTTTAGCGAAGAGCCCTTTCCCGGCTTCGATCCCGAAGAAAACGACGACACCGCTGATTGATCCTCCGGCCGCGAAACGAACACATCCAATCACAGACGATAAAATTCAATGGACCTGAAAAAATATCTGGGTGAGAAAAAAAAGCTGGTCGAGGAGAGCATGGAAGCGCTGATGTATGCTCCCCGAGGCCTGCAGGAGGACCATGCCCGTCACATCGAGGCCATGGGTTACAGCCTGTTCGCCGGTGGCAAACGGATCAGACCGATTCTCTGCCTGGCCGCCTGTTCGGCGGTCGGCGGCGTTGAAGACAACGCCATCCCTGCGGCCGTTTCCCTGGAATGCATCCACACCTACTCCCTGATCCATGACGACCTGCCGGCCATGGACGATGATGATCTGAGGCGCGGAAAACCGACCAATCATACAATCTACGGGGAGGCCGGGGCAATACTGGCCGGGGACGGCCTGCTGACCCTGGCTTTTGAACTCCTTGCCCGCAACAGCAAGCTTGAAGCAGCCGAACAGTTACAAATCATCAGGCTGATCGCCGAAGGAAGCGGTTCCATGGGGATGGTCGGCGGCCAGGCCATTGATATCGCCTGTGAGGGAAAGAAAATCGATTTTGAGACCCTGAAGCAGATTCACCGGCGCAAAACCGGCGCCCTCCTCACCGCTGCGGTCCAGGCGGGAGCGGTAGTCGGGGGGGCCAGTGAAGCACAGTTCCAGGCCCTTACCGACTATGGCAACGAGATCGGCCTTGCCTTCCAGATCGTTGACGATCTGCTGAACGTCGAAGGGACCACTGAAGAGCTTGGCAAAGCCGCCGGATCCGATGCCGAACGGCAGAAATCGACCTACCCCGCCTTCTTCGGAATCGAAGAGACCAGGAGAAAAGCGGAAGAGGCTGTAGCAAGGGCCTTGGCAAGTCTGGAAACCTTTGACCGTAAGGCGGAACCGCTCCGGGAGATCGCCCACTATATCAGGAAGAGAAAAAACTAGGAATTCCCCGCCCCTGCCCTCTCGCCGTTCTTCACACAATGTGTTATTATGCTTTTTTTGTTCTCTCCCTCTACGGGTTAAATCATTGCAGCGCCTAGGGACCATGTTATACAGCTCTATGACCAGCACCGCACCGATACTGCCGGAAATCAATTCATCCTCCGACCTGAAAAAGGTTCCGCAGGCTGAACTGCCGAGACTCGCCGAAGAGATCCGCCGGGAAATCATCTCCACCGTCTCCACCAACGGCGGCCATCTCGCCCCCTCTCTCGGCGTGGTCGAGTTGACCATGGCCATTCATTATGTGTTTGACACCCCGGAAGACAAGGTCATCTGGGATGTGGGCCACCAGACCTACGCCCATAAACTGCTCACCGGCCGGCGGGATAATTTTCACACCATCCGCCAGTACAAAGGGCTGTCCGGTTTTCCCAAGATGGAAGAGAGCCCATACGACGCCTTCGATACCGGCCACAGCAGCACCTCGATCTCGGCAAGCTTGGGGATGGCCGTGGCCAGAAACCTGAAAGGTGACTCCCGAAAGACGATCGCGGTCATCGGTGACGGCTCGATGACCGGCGGCATGGCCTTTGAAGCGTTGAACCAGGCTGGGCATATCGACAAGGATCTGATCGTCATCCTGAACGACAACGAAATGTCGATCTCGCCCAATGTCGGCGCCCTGTCCAGCTTCCTGAGCCGCAAGATGACCGGGCGGGCGGTTTCCCGCCTGAAGCGGGATGTTGAGGGCTTTCTCAAATCATTTTCCAATGTCGGGGAAAACATCCTCCAGGTCCTGAAAAAAAGCGAGGAGAGTTTCAAGGGTTTCTTTACTCCGGGCATGCTCTTCGAGGCCCTGAAATTTGAATATGTCGGCCCGATCAAGGGCCACGACCTGAACACCCTGATCGAAACCCTGAACAACGTGCGCGATTTCAGCCACGGTCCGGTCCTGATCCATGTGCTCACCACCAAGGGCAAAGGGTATAAACCGGCCGAGGAAAACCCCGGCGATTACCACGGGGTCGGCCCCTTCGATATCGCCACCGGCGCCCCGCTCCCCGTTGCGAAAACGCCTCCTTCCTACACCTCCACCTTCGGCAAAACCCTGATCAGAATTGCCGAGGAGGACCCGAGGGTCTCCGCGATCACCGCAGCCATGCCGGCAGGTACCGGGCTGACCGGTTTTGCCGAAAGATTTCCTGACCGATTCTTCGATGTCGGGATTGCTGAACAGCACGCAGTCACCTTTGCCGCCGGCCTCGCTATTGAAGGATTGCTGCCGGTGGTCGCCATCTATTCGACATTCATGCAGCGAGCTCTGGACCAGGTTATCCACGACGTCTGCCTGCCCAACCTTCCCGTCACCTTTGCCCTCGACCGGGGCGGGGTGGTCGGCGATGACGGCCCGACCCACCATGGGGTCTTTGACATCTCGTTCCTGCGATATGTACCGAATCTGGTGTTTCTCGCCCCAAAAGACGAGAACGAACTGCAGCATATGCTCTACACGGCAATCAATTATCCAGGCCCTGCAGCAGTCAGATACCCCCGCGGCAGCGGGGTGGGGGTAACAATGGACAGAGAGCTTGAAAAAATACCATTCGGTAAAGGAGAGGTTCTCCGGGAAGGAGATGACATCCTGCTGCTTCCCGTCGGCAACCGGGTGTATCCGGCATTGTCCGCCGCTGAAGGGCTCAAAAAACTGGGGATTGAGGCGGCAGTCATCAACCCCCGTTTCATCAATCCCCTGGACGGCAATCTGATTGCCGAATGGGCGAAACGAACCGGCAAGGTCGTCACCGTTGAGGACAACGCCATTAAAGGCGGTTTCGGCAGCTCGGTGTTGGAACTCCTGGCCAGACGAGGCCTTCTCGGCAAAGTTGATGTGAAAAACCTCGGGTATCCGGACAAATTCATCGAGCAGGGTCCCCAGGAAATCCTGTACAAGAATTCCCATATCGATGAAACCGCAATCACCTCCGCCGCCCTGGAATTAACCGGGAAAAACTGAATTGCAAAAAAAAAAGCCGACACGGGAAAAATTCCCATGTCGGCTTTTTGGTTCGGATCAGGAAATGGACTTATTTCTTCTCGCCTTTTCTCTTGTCGAGTTCAGCTGCCACAGCGGCGCTGATATCTAGGGCCTCATCCATATAGATAACGCCACGGCTGGCATCGAGGATCATCGAATAATTCTCCTTCTTACCGAAATCATCGATAATGGCTTCAAGTTCCTGCAACACCGGCTCTACTTTCTTCTTTTCAAACTCTTTCATGTCGTTGGTTGCATACTTGGATTCGTCTTCCAGCGCCTTGACTCTCCGTTCGAACTCTCTCTGCTTTTCGGTACGGATTTCTTCACTCCAGACCGCTCCTTTCTTCTCGATATCATCCTTCAGGGCCACTAACGACTCTTCTTCCTTACGGAGCTTAACCTGATATTCATCGAATTTGGCCTTGACCGCATCTCTGGCTTCCTGGCCGACCTTGGACAACGCAACCACCTTCTGGATATTGATAATTCCTACCTTGAGCGCCTTGTCACCGGCGAAGGCAGGATAAGAAGAAAAAACAACAAGCAACAATACTGCGGATAATACTGTGAAAATACCTTTGATTGAATTCATCGGATCACTCCTTTGAGATGAGTCGACTTTGATAATTATGACTTTCATAAAAAACCGGGATGAGGGGAACACCCATCCCGGCATTGTATTGCAAGAAAAAAGTTCTTCTATTCGGTGACTACAAAATCATCCCGTCTGTTCTGGGACCAGGAAAGCTCATCATGGCCGCGATTGATCGGACGTTCTTCACCATAGCTGATGGTATTGAGACGCGTCTCCTCAATCCCGAGATTGACCAGGTATTTTTTCGCACTCATCGCACGTCTTTCACCAAGAGCCATATTGTATTCGTTAGTTCCCCTCTCGTCGCAGTTACCCTCGATGGCAACATTCACCTGAGGATTCTCTTTCATAAATGCGGCATTTTTTTCAAGTTCGACAATCTGATCCTCCCTGATGAAAGAGCGATCAAAATCAAAATATACGGGGAACATTCCGGGAGACGTTCTGCCATCAAGGGAACCGGCATCACTTGCGATCACTTCTCCTCCGGCCGGGCTTTCCAGCGATTCGGCAGGCCCCATCCCTTCTGTGATTTCCGCAGATTCTACCATCTGGCCGGAATCGCCACCTGTTGCGGATGCATTATCACCAGTGGCTTCCTCAACCTTGACCGTCTCGTCAGCCTTGTCCACCTGAACGGTTTTCTTGCTGCAACCGGAAACCACAAATGAGAGTGATATAATCAGGGCGGCAAGAACCAATAATCGCATACTCTCTCTCTTCATTTCGCTTTTCTCCTTTAGCACCGTATCTACGGACTTGTTATAAAAGCTCTTTTAAAAAAATTGTTTTACATGGGAAGCAAAAATTGCATACTCTTTCAATAGTGCCAAATACTTTGATTAAACGACATATGATCTAATACACTAAAGAATACCGTGGTTAAATTCAATCTTTTTTTCCGCCGCAACGGAAGAAAAGACCTTGTGGCAAAGACAACTAACGCATATAACAAGCGCACTTCAATGTGATATGAAAACATGAAAAAAACCAGCACTGCTTTAATAGACAAAGACCAGGTCCTGCAGGACATGCTTGCGACCAACAGTTACGGAACCTTCTTCGGGGTGTCCCAGAAAGTCCTTGACCAGGTCTGGAAAAATCTGACGTCTCCGGATATCGACTCGGCGGTATACATTTCAATGGAAATAGCTGCCGATCGTGACACCTTTCACCCGGTGAAAAGCCGCCTTCAGGACCTCGATATCACCGGCAGCACCAACCGGCTGCTCGATAGTTTCACCAACAAGTTTCTGTACGGGCCAGAGAAAATACCGAATTACGGCGGCGGTCTCGGCGTCCTCTCCGGTGACACCCTCAAGAGTTTTGCCGATTGCAAGATTCCGGTCATTGCCGTCTCACTGCTCTATCGAAAAGGTTATTTTTCCCAGATGGTAGACTCCAAAGTCGGTCAGATCTCGTGGTCTCGCAACTGGGCGCCGGAGGATACTCCGGGGATCTACCTGCTGCACAAAGCAGGCAGCCCCGACAAGCCTCTGGAAATCGAGGTGCCCTTCTACAACCACGACGACCAGCTTGTTATGACCTATGCCAGACTGTGGCTCAAAATGGAGATCAATCACCGGCTCGACTTTTTTGTCCCCCAGATCCTTCTCGATTACTCCTGCCCCAACTCCCCGGAGTGGATCAAAAATGCCGCCCAGAATCTTTACGACAGCAGTTCGGAAAAAATGAAGATCACCCAGCGCAGGATGCTTGGCGCAGGCGTTATCCCGACGATGAAGGCACTCGGTATCCATTCCCAGACCATTCATCTGAATGAACAGCATGGCGTCGCGGTTATCCTGACCCAGATCGTGGATCATCTGTGTGAAAAACTTGGGAAAAACTACCACGAGAAAGCAACGGACCAGGACATTCTTGACGCGGCAAAAACGGTGGCCGAAGATATCGTTTATACGATCCACACCCCCGTAAAAGCCGGCCACGACAGGTTTCACAAGGATCTGCACCGGGCCGTCGGGCATTCCTTCTGCCAGAGAATCCTGCAACTGATGGCCCAGGACGGCGACCGGAGCTCCGAATTCAATTTCACCACTCTGGCCATGAAGGTCAACCGGGCAACCAACAGTGTAAGCCGACTGCATAAAGATGTAACCTGTCGCCAGTTCCCGGAGTTTGCCGACAAGATATCGGCTATCACCAACGGAGTCCATCATCTGACCTGGATCAGCGATGCCAAGGCGGAGCTCTATGACAGTTTCACCGAACTTGACGGCTGGCGAGACGACCCCGGTGTTTTTGAAAATGCCTTCAAACTTAAAGACAACAAACGATTCAGGTCTTTTCTGGAAAGATCATGGCAGACCGACAACCGGACCCTGATCGGCTACGTCAATGAGATGCTGGTCCGGCATCGCAACCAGATGCAGGAAACCTGGATCGACCCGCCCAACTTTCTCTCCCACATTACCGGACCCGGCACCTCCCTTGAACCGGGGGTATTCACCATTGGTTTCGCCCGTCGGTTTTCGACCTATAAAAGAGCCGACCTGATCTTTGAGGATATTGAGAAACTGGTTGAACCGTTACTTGCCAACAACTGGCCGGTCAATTTTATTTTTGCCGGCAAGGCCCACCCGTCTGATGAGCCGGGCAAGGCCCTGATTAAAATGATTCTCGACTGTCAGCAGGAACTGTTTGAAAAAAGTAAAGGCCTGGTCAAGCTTGTCTTTATCCCCGGGTATGACATGGCCATTGCGAAAATGATGGTGGCCGGGGTCCATGCCTGGCTCAACAGCCCGAAGCGACCTCTTGAGGCAAGCGGCACCAGCGGCATGAAATCGGCGATGAACGGAATCCCGAACATCAGCATCATGGACGGCTGGTGGGCGGAAGGATACCATGACGGCAAAACCGGCTGGAAATTCGGCTATGAAGATGACATTGAGCATGGCTCACTCAGCGAAGACCGGCAGGAAATGCTTTACGAAGAAGACTCCAACGCCTTTTACCGCCTTTTCCCCGAGATTCTGACAACTTTTTATCATCCTGAGCACTTCCCGAAATTCATCGATAAATGTATCATGAATATCGCTTTGAACTGTCCGATCTTCAACACCCATCGAATGATTGCCGAGTATCTCGACCGATACCAGCTGAAAATTCCTGCGCCCCTGACCAGAAAGCTTGAAAAACTGAAAAAAAATTACTGCAGTGACGAGTCATACTGCAACAAACCTTAAAGTCACCAGGAGAACTGATAATGGCGGAAACAATTGAAGAAATTACGATCAACTACGAAGAAGACGGCATCCAGGTTGTCAAGGAGCTCGACAAGGAAGTCCTTTCCAAAGGCGCATGGACCACGATCATTTTTCGTTACCAGCAGTGGGAAAAAGGAAAAGATAAATACAGTGAAGACCGTTACACAATCCGTCGCTACCGGAAAATGAAGGGGTCATACTCCCAGCAGTCCAAATTTAATATCTCAAGCAAGGAGCAGGCCAACATGATAGCCAAAATCCTGCAGAAATGGGCAAAATAACAAGGCATGAGAAGCTATTGGGTCGTTCACTGACAGACCTCCGATACTCGAAAACGAAACAAACTACCCTGCGGCAGAAAGCAAACTGAGTGAAACTTCCAGCCGCAGGGTAGTTCTTTGAAAAGAGAAGAAAATCCAAAACATATTTTTGATTGAGGTAACAGAGTTCTTTCCCACGCAACACGTCCGCAGGACAACCCATTCCCTTCAGCTCCGGGCATTGCGCCTCCTTCCTTTTCCCATCATGTCAGGGATCCTGCACACAACCTGCACCGGCTCACACTCTCTTGATCAGCTTGGAAGCGACTGATCCTGCGGTCGATTTCCATATAATACCCGCCTCTCTCTTATTAACGGAAAAGTCCGTTATCACTTGAATGGCATCATTCCATAAACCTATGCGGGACAATGATTACCTTCGGTTCTAATCTTGTTTAAATTTATCTTACAGAGTATATTTCTTCCTTGTTTGTCAAAATCACTGAGCAGGCAGATCGGGGAGGGAGAGAATTGAAAATTACAATAGAGTATTGTGTGCAATGAAACTATTTGCCTCGTGCTTCCGGTCTGGGAGAGGAGATCAAAAGAAACCTTGATGCAGAAATTGAGCTTGTAAAAGGATCAGGCGGTGTTTTTGAAGTCAGCAGGGATGGAGCAGAAATTTTTTCCAAAAAAAAAGCAGACAGGTTCCCGAGCCCTGAGGAAATACTGGCCCTGTTGAAATAACCCTTCTGAACATTCCAGGGTTAAGGCTGCCGGCAGATTGATATTTTTCGCCGGCGTAACTATTTGCATGGCGATCCGACACTATTATGTCCGATAGTTCAGAACAGGCAGTTCTTCAGGAACTTGACACCAGCAAGTCTCCGAAAAACATCTGGAACCTGAAGGGAAAAAACACCTTCAAGATCGGACGTGGTCCAGGTAATGATATCATCCTGCCCTACTCCTGGGTCTCCCGCAAACACACCTTGGTCCAGCAGGAAAAAAACGGCATTTTCCATATCATGGATCTTGGTAGTTCCAACGGCACTTACCTCAACAACAAGCGTATTTATTCGCCCGCTATCCTCAACAACGGTGATGCGATAACTCTGGGCAAGACCAAGCTTAAATTTGTCCAGTTTCTGGAGCAACGGGAATATGTCGAGGAGGAAGATGTCACTCTCGACATGACCGTAGCCTATATTCAGAAAGAAATGGTCACTATCCTGGTCTGCGACCTCCGTGATTTCACAAGTCTTTCCGAAAGCATGGGCAACCAGATTGTCTCGAAACTTCTGCAGTTCTGGACCAAAAAGGTTGGCGCAATCATCAATGAACATGACGGACTCGTTGATAAATTCATTGGCGATGCGGTCATGGCCACCTGGATCGGCGGCGATATTGACAAAGGAATCCGGCACGCCATTGAAGCGGCCATGGAGATCAGTGTCTACACCAGAAAAATGGGCGAGAATATCCCGGAAATGCCCAAAGAGCTTGCCATCGGAGCCGCCATCAATACCGGTGAAGCAATGATGGGCAACATGGGAGTCGACAGCCATCGCGATTCGACAGTGATCGGTGATGTGGTGAATGTGGCTTTCAGGCTGGAAGCCAATACCATCCGCAATGAACTGGATATTCTTCTTGGCGAAGGAACGGCTCAGCATCTCAAGGATTTGCAGGGATATTTTACCCGTCGCTCATTCGATCTGAAAGGCAAGAAGGAAAAGATCAACGCTTACGGCTGCAACTTCAAAAAACTCCACGAATACCTGACTTCCGGGGTCAAATAAAGCCTCGCCCGAAATGCATCTTTCACCGGGAAACCCGAACTAATTCCTGGATCCGAACAGAGCGGTGCCCACCCTGACCAACGTTGCACCCTCCTCAATGGCCACCTCGTAATCGGCCGACATTCCCATGGAAAGTTCCACAGCACCTTCCCTGCCAAGAAGCCCTTTGCGGACAAGCTTTTCAGCCAACTCCCGGGCCGCCCTGAAATATGGCCGAGACGATTCGGCATCGTCACTGTAGGGCGGCATGATCATCAGCCCCTTGACCTGCAACCTGGTAAAATTGTTAAGTTCCCTGAAAAACGCTTCCGCATCTTCCGGTTTTATCCCGGATTTCTGGGGTTCGTCACCGATATTGACCTGAACCAGAACCGGCAGGATTCTATTCTTTTCTTCAAGGCTTTTATCGAGAATCCCGGCAAGTTTGAGCCGGTCGACGGTCTCGATCATGTCAAAGAGTGTTGCGGCAGCGGCGGCCTTGTTTGATTGAAGATGACCGATGAAGTGCCATTGCAGATTCCGATTGAGGATCTCGATCTTTTCACGCGCTTCCTGAAAATAGTTTTCAGCAAAAATTTCCTGACCGCAGTCATACGCTTCATGAATAAGCTCAGGGGGCTTTCTCTTGCTGACCGCGACAAGCCTGACTTCTTCCGGAGAACGACCAACTCTGCGTGCAGCAACCCCGATTCTTTCCCTGATCTTTTCAAGATTCTCTTTGATCATATGTCCTTTCCCTGAACACTCCCGAACAGATGCATGCTTGCGCCGGCAATCAATGGGCTGTGCGCTCTTTTGAGCACTGCGCTAAACTTCCCGAGACCGCTGGCGCATGTTCCACATGTTCAGACTTCTTTACCGAGCGGCGGCAAAGAAAACAGTTTCTCGGCGTTGGCCGTTGTGATTGCGGCAAGATCATCCAGTGAAACACCCTTCAGTTCAGCCACCCTGGCCGCTGTAAAAAGAAGAAAGGCCGGTTCATTTCGCCTGCCGCGGCGGGGTTCCGGCGCCAGATAGGGTCCGTCCGTTTCCAGAAGCAATGATGCCGGAGGGATTCTGCAAACGGCTTCCTGCAGGATTTCCGATTTTTTAAAGGTCACAACCCCCGGGATGGAGATGTGAAATCCTAATGCAACAACCCTTGCCGCGAGATCTCGATCTCCGGAAAAGCAGTGCATGACGCCTCCTGCGGGAAAGGGCGCCGCACTTTCCAGAATATCCATGACCTCAAGGTGCGCATCACGGTCATGAATGATCACGGGCAGTTTCAAGTCGATGGCCAGTTTCACCTGCCGGGAAAAATGCTCCCTCTGGACATCCGGCGGGGAAAAATTGTGAAACAGGTCAATTCCGATCTCTCCGTAGGCGACCACCTTTGGATGTTGCGCAAGTCCTGCCAGAGTTCGGTAAACATCTTCATCAAGCTCTGCGGCATGATGCGGATGCGCACCAACCGTTGCATACACGTTCGGATATTTTTCGGCCAGCCCGACCGCCCGCGCAGAGCTTTCCGCATCAATGCCTACCGTAATGACCCTTCTCACCCCGTGCCGCCTGGCGGTTTCGAGCACATCGTCAAGATCGTCATGATATGGCGCCATATCAAGATGACAGTGGGTATCTACAAGTTCGGAGCCTGCAGCAAGCTGCGGGTACTCAATTTTTCTTTTCTTCGACATTCTCCGGATCACCTCACGCCATCATCTAACAGATATTGCCGTCTGCCGCAACGATCCAATTTTAAGCCATTGATATAGTGCCGTTGACCGGATATATCTTCTGCTTTCTTTGCAGTTTATGAATATTTCTTATATTATAGGCCCACGAAAAGAACAGTCTCTTCACTTTTCAGGCAGGTGCAATTTCATGGGCAGTCAGGTTCTGGAAGCCATATATAAAAGACGAAGCATCAGGGATTTCACAGACCGCCAGGTCGCGGTTGATGATTTACGGGAAATTGTCCGGGCCGGCACCTGGGCACCCTCCGGTCTCAACAATCAACCATGGCGATTTGTGATTATCTGCGACCGTTCCACACGCCTCGCGCTTGCAGAACAGACGCGCTACAGCCATATCATCAGGTCGGCCCCGGCCCTGATCGCCGTTTTTCTTGATACGGATGCCATGTACAACGAAGTCAAAGACCACCAGGCGGCAGGCGCCTGTATCCAGAACATGCTCCTGGCGACAGAGGCCCTTGGACTGGGCGCGGTATGGCTTGGAGAAATACTCAACCGGAAGGAACAGGTAAACCGGGTTCTTGGTCTTTCCGAACAGTTCGATCTGATGGCAGTTCTGGCCACAGGCTATCCTGCCGGTCACGATCAGTCATCGAGCAGAAAAGAAATTCACGATGTTATTATAAAAGAAATTATGGAGGACAATTGATGAAAACAAAAATTAACGCACAAGCAAAACATCTCTTTTGGTTGACTCTCTGCCTGGCGGCATTCATCACTCTTTCCGGGTGTATGCACACCGGGGCCACAACCGGATCCGAAGACGGACATGAAACTGCAGTCAAGGAAACTGCTATCCAGAACGAACCGTATTATCCTGTCGATTACAAAGACCTCCTGATCCCCGGGGAACTTATCTGGAACCGTGAAAAAAGCATGTCCATTAATACGGCCTCTTTCAGCGGCGGGATTTTAAATTTTGCGGGTCGGGTGGAAGTAAACTCCCTCACCGATTTTTTCATCAACAGCATGAAAAAGGATGGCTGGGAAATGACCGGCTCGATCAAGGCGAAGGATGTCATGCTCGCCTTTGTGAAAGAAAACGGTTCCTGCCTGATCAGGATATTCGAAGGCTACACCCTCGGAAAAACAGAAATCGTAATCTATATCACCCATAAAAACTGAAGTCCCTGCGGCCGATAAAGTGTTGAAAGACAAAAAAATACTTCTCGGGATCAGCGGCAGTATTGCCGTGTACAAGGTTGCCGACTGGGTACGGGAACTGCGGCGTGCCGGTGCTGATGTCAAGGTGATCATGACCCGTGACGCAACCAGGTTTGTTTCCCCTCTCACCTTTGCAGCTCTTTCCGGCAACAAGGTGCATGAGGGGATGTTCGATCCTGATGATGCCGAGAAAATCCCCCATATCAACTTGGCCCGTGAAGCAGACCTGCTGCTGATCGGGCCGGCAACCGCCCAGACCATTGCCCGTCTCGCCCATGGAATGGCTGACGAGCTGCTCTCGGCTGCCGTTCTTGCTGCGGATTCCCCAATACTGGTCTGCCCGGCGATGAACAGCAGAATGTTTCTTCACCCGGCAACCCAGGCAAACTTACATAAACTTAAAGAATTCGGTTATACCGTCATTGAACCGGACTGCGGCAATCTCGCCTGTAATGAGGAAGGACCGGGACGACTTGCGGAATGGCCGCGGGTTTTTGATGGAGTGCTTTCTGCCTTGTCGAAGCAGGACCTGGCCGGACGAAAGATTCTGATCAGCGCCGGCCCTACCCGCGAACCCCTCGATCCGGTCAGATATCTCGGCAACCGGTCCAGCGGCAAGATGGGTTTCGCCCTGGCAGCTGCCGCCAGACGACGTGGCGCGGAGGTTGTGCTGGTGAGCGGCCCGGTCTCCCTCGCAGATCCGGCAGGCGTCGAAACGATTCGGGTCAACACCGCCACTGAAATGGCGGATGAAATTTTCAACCATGCGACTTCTTCTGATGTGATCATCAAGGCTGCCGCAGTCTCAGACTTCCGTCCGGAAAAACGCTGCGACCTGAAAATGAAAAAATCCGGAGCGGATCTTGCTCTGCCGCTTGCCGTCAACCAGGATATACTGCTGACCCTCGGCAAGATGAAAAAAGAACAGAAACGGTTTCCACTGCTGGTCGGATTTGCTGCGGAGAGTCATGATCTGCTGGAAGAGGGTTTACGAAAACTTGCGGACAAAAACCTTGACCTGCTGGCGGTCAACGATATTACCGCCGAAGACGCAGGTTTTGCAGTTGACACCAACAGGATCATGCTCCTCGACCGGAACGGTGCTGCGGAAAAACTGCCCTTGATGAACAAGACTGAGGTGGCGGATATTATCCTGAGCCGGGTGGCAAGGATGCTGAATGCTTAAGATCTTCACTCAACTTTCTGGGTTAGGTTAATCTGCCGATAATAAAGGGGTTTTGGCGATTTTTTCGTGCCTGTATCCCGCAAGTAGTCAGAAGCCAGGAGTCAGAAGCCAGGAGAAAAGCTTAAATAAAGCTGAGTTGAGCAGCTTGCCTGCTCTTACCGATAAGCGAACTTGTGAGACATCGAGACTTATGCCCGAAGGGTGAAATCAGTCATTCTGGCTCCTGACTTCTGGATTCTGGATTCTAAATCATGGAATGCAGCCATGACTTGGGATCATTTTATGACAGCAAACCAATATCTTAAGGCAAGCCAGAAAGTTAAGATCTTCACTGGGCCATCTTTTCTTTACCAATAAGCAGCTCTTCCAGCAATTCAGCGACCACCGGCGGGGAAAAATAACGACCCTGGACCTCATCACATTCGGCATTTTTAAGAAATTCAAGCTGTCCTTCTGATTCAACCCCGACCGCAACCACCTTCATCTTCAGGTTATGGGCCAGTGAGATAATGGCTCTGCTGATGGCCGCGTCACTTTCCACCTCCATGACATTGGCAATAAAGGCGCGGGCAATTTTCAGCCGGCTGATCGGGAAATGCTTCAGGCTGCTCAAAGAAGAATGGCCGGTCCCGAAATCATCCAGGGAAAGACCTACTCCGATGTCACACAACCGCTTGAAAATTTCGATATTATCCTGGTAGTGATGCATCATCGAGTCTTCGGTAATCTCGATATCCAGCAGGTGGGATTTTATCCCCTGTGAAGCAATGATCCTTGAAATCATGTCCACCACACCGGGCTGGCGGAGCTGCCTGGCGGAAAAATTCACTGAGAGCCGCATGTCGGCAAGGCCTCGTTCTTTCAGGCGCAGCAACTGATTACAGGCTGATTCAAGAATCCATTCTCCCACCGAGATAATCATCCCGGTCTCTTCCAGAACCGGCAGAAAACTTCCGGGCATCACCACCTGTTCGCCCTGATCACGTTTCCATCTCAGTAACGCCTCAATACATGACGGCTCTCCCTCGATGGTGTATATCGGCTGATATTCCAGAAAGAACTCATCCCGCTCCTGGGCCCGGTGCAGACCGCTGGACACTTCAAAACTACTGGATTTCGTCCCGTCATTATTATCTTCGGAATAGAACTCGTAACAACTTCCTTCGGTGTTTTTCGCCCGGTACATGGCCGTGTCGGCACTTTTCAACAGGCTCTCTCCATTGGTGCCGTCGAAGGGATAGATGGCGATCCCGATGCTTGTACAAGGCTGGATTTCCTGGCCGGCAAGATCTTTACCGGTAAGAACACATGGCGGCTTCATGGCGTGAATAATTCTCTCGGCAACCGCCACCGCGCTCCTGCTGTCATCGATCTCACCGAGAATGATCACAAATTCATCGCCGCCAAGTCTCGCGGCCATGTCTACCTCGCGGATACAACGACTTATCCGGGCGCTGAAATCCTTCAGAAGCTGGTCTCCGGCATCATGACCGTAGGTGTCGTTCACCAGTTTGAACCGGTCCAGATCGAGAAAAAGAAGCGCCAGCCGGTTGGATTTACTCTGGGCCACGGAAATTGCTTTTTCCAGGCGGTCGTGGAAAAGATTGCGGTTGGGAAGGCCGGTCAATTCGTCATACTGGGCAAGATGAGACAACTTTTCCCGGGTTTTCGAGCGGTCGAGAGAGTACCGGATCGAGCGTTCCAGCATCTGGGAAGAGATCTGCCCCTTGACCAGGAAATCGGCAGCCCCCGCCTCCATCGCCTTCACATCGACTTCCCGATCACCCTGGCCGGTAAGTAGAATGAGTGGCGAGGTGCAGCCGAAGGCGATGGCCTCGTTCAAAAGCTGCAGACCGTCACGGCTGCCCAGCCGGTAGTCAAGAAGATAGATGTCGTGGCGATCTTCCTTGATCGTCGCGAGACCCTCGTCGAAGGTGGGGATCCATTCGGTGGTGACGGACATCCCTTCTATTTCAGAAAGTAGATCACTGGCGAGGATGTAATCATCCTCATCATCATCGATTACCAGGATCGCCAGGGACGTTTTATCCATCAAGCGCTATCTTTTGGCGGGAGGGTAACGATTTCAAACCAGAACTTGGTCAATGTTTTCATGACATCGACCAGCCCGACAAATGAGACCGGTTTGGTGACAAAGGAATTCACTCCCAGGTCATAGGAACGGATCACATCCTCTTCCGCCCTGGATGTGGTCATCACCACAATCGGAATTGAACGAAGTTCGGGATCGCTCTTGATTTCCTCAAGGGCCTCACGGCCGCTTTTCTTGGGCATGTTGAGATCCAGCAGGATCAACCCGGGCCGGGGTGACAGCTCAGGGTCGCTGTACTCACCACGTCTTTTCAGGTAATCCATCAACGCCTCTCCATCTTCAACGAAGCGGATCGCATTGGCCAGTTTGGCTTCTTCAAGAGCCTCCTTGGTCATCAGGCGGTCATCTTCATCATCATCTGCCATCAGGATCGTCAGACTCATCCGTTCTTTCTCCATAAGTTCTCTCAGTTCCAGCAGCTTCTCAATGTTCTGGTTCATCAGTAATTAGGGCCCCGTTTCTGGTCATTAATAATCATTACAGTCATTATATGAAAATACCGCGCACAATAAACAGTAAAAAAGAACCGCCATCACGTTTTCAAACAATCAACCCGCTTCCATAGCGCTGAAAATGCTGTTCCTTCCAGTCTGGCGGATCGGAAAAACTAGGATAAAACGTGCGCCGTTACCGGGGGTTGATTCAGCGCTGATGCTCCCGCCATGCACCTCGACAATCTTTTTGACAATCGCGAGCCCCATGCCGAGACCACCGATTTTTTTATCGTCAAGACTGTGGAAGACCCGGAATATCTTTCCGGCATACTTCTGCTCAAACCCCTTCCCGTTGTCTTCAAATACGATCCGGCAATAGTTTTCCTGCTCCAGAACATCTGCCGCAACCCTGATCTCCAGAGGAATGTCACCCCGGTACTTGAAAGAATTGTCCAGCAGGCAGTGAAACATCTTTGCCAGCAGGTCACTCTTGCCGTCAATCACCGGCAATGTATCGAGTTCAAAAGCCACATCACCCCCGCCATAATTGCTCCGAAAGCGCTCAACGACACTGGTGACAATCTCATTGAGCGCAACTTTCGCGAATCCCTCTTCATTGGCATTGATTCTGGAATACGCGGAGAGGATATCGAGCTTCTCCCGCAAATAGGCCGATAACTCGATCGCCTTGGTCACATAATCTTCATACTCTTCCTCAACCTTTCCGGCGATCCCCTTCCTGACCCGTGAGGCATATGACATGATCTTGCGGAGAGGTTCCTGAAGATCGTGGGAGGCAATAAAAACAAACTCTTCATACTCCCTGCTTTTTGCTTTCAGGTCGGCGGCATATTTCTCCATCTTGAGCAGGGACCAGTCGGCGATGTTCCTGGCCGAAGAAATCTCTTCCGCCATTTTTTTGAAATCATTGGCAAGTACTCCGAATTCATCATTCCGCTTTTCATCAAAATTGAGGGCAAAATCACCCTTGGCGATTTTCTCCGATGCTTCACCAAGAGCGGCAATCCCGCTCCGAAAAGAGCTCAGGATCAGGAAAACAGAGAGAACGGCGCCGAATGCCGCAAGAAATGTAAGCCCGATCAGAATGGATTTCACTCCGGTGCAGGAGGCGACGAGCAGCGCCTGTTCCCCGTCCTGTTCCTTTTCCTCTTCAAGGATTACCCTGTTCAAAACCTTCATGAAGACATCGTCCGCTTCTTCAAGCTCCTCCTTCAACTCCAGAATTTCCAGAGAGGTTTCCTGGTTTTTCGGATCAACCAGGTTGACGCTGCTGTTCACCAGACGTTCGACAGCAGCCGAAACTTCTTCCTGCTGAGTGCTTTTCCCTGGAAAATATTTATGCACCAGTCCATAGTACTTTTCATGGTAATCATAGATCTCCCGGTACCCTTCCCGCAGCTCCTTCAACTCTCCTTCAATAATGCTGTTTCTGAGTTCCCCTCCCTGCTGATGCGCGTGCTCCTGAAGCATCCTGACCTCGGCGGAGGCGGCGACAATCCGTAATCCGGCGACCAGGATCTCGTGCAATGACTCAATGACCGGGGCGTTTATCATCACCTGCCGATCATACTGCCCGGAAACCTCTTCCAGATGCACTAAACCGCCGATACAGATCAGCGCAGCCAGCAATACGGTCAGGGTAAAGCCGAGAAGGATCTTATGGGTTATCTTCACTGGCCATTCCTCCCGCCCTCAACCGGTTCATCGTTTTTCATCTCCGGATCAAGGGTAACGATAAACTTAGACCCTTCATCAACCTTCGAGGAAATCGTGATATCCCCTCCGTGACGGATCGCAATCTTGCGGCATACCGACAGTCCGATCCCGCTCCCTTCATACTCCTTTCTGCCATGCAGCCTCTGAAAAACCCCGAAGATCTTGTCGGAATACTTTTCGTCGATGCCGATCCCGTTGTCCTTGAAAACAAGCTGATAATACCCGCTCTCCAGCATCTCTCCGGAGACCTCGATAACCGGCGGCACATCATCCTTGTGAAACTTGAGTCCGTTGCCGATCAGGTTCTGGAAGAGCTGCCGCATCTGGGTCTGATCGGCGCTGATCGTTGCAAGTTCCGAGACCGTCACCTTCCCCTTGCGGTCGGAGATCGACGCCTCAAGATCGGAAAGAACCTCTGCCGCAATCCGGTTCAGATCGACCGGTTCAAAAGGACGGGCCTTGGTTTTTACCCGGGAATAGGTGAGCAGGTCGTCGATCAGCCGCTGCATCCTGGCGGCGGCGCTGTCCATCCTGGCCAGATAATCGCTGCCCTGTTCCCCGAGCTTGTCGCCAAATTTAAGATTGAGCCGCTCCCCGAAGCTTGTGATCTTGCGAAGCGGTTCTTTCAGGTCGTGGGAAGCGACATAGGCAAATTCCTCCAGTTCCTTGTTGCTCGCCTGCAGCTGCTCGGCGTAGAGGGCGAGTTTTTCCTCCGCCTCCTTGCGATCGGAAATATCATGGGCCACGATTACCGCTCCGTTCACCGCGCCTTTTTCATCGAGAAACGGTGAAGAGGTGACCAAAACCGGAATCAGCAGGCCATCCTTGGCGAACAGTTCCGTTTCAACGGGTTTGTCGAAGAGCAGCCACGGGAACGCCTCATACCAGGGCTGTTCCTCATTCGCATATCCTTTCAGGAAGTCCTGTAAATGCAGGGCAAGGACCTCTTTCAAACTGTAGCCGAGGACTTCACGGGCGTGCAGGTTGGCCCTTTCCACCCTGCCGTCGCGGCCGATGACGACCAGGATATCATTCATGGAGTTGATGACCTTGTCGAGAAAATCTCTCGAAACGGAGGTTTCCCTGAGTTCGACCAGCATCTCGTTAAACGACCGGACCAGTTCACCGACCTCATCCCGGGATTCAAGATCAATCGTATCGGCAACCCCTCGGGTAATCTTGCTGACCTGATCCCTCAAGCTCAGAATCGGGAACGTCAGGCGATCCGCCAGAATATACACCAGGACCCAGCCCAGGCAGCCCGTAGCGGCCAGCAGCAGCATATAAAGCCCCTTGAACCGCTTGATTTCCTCCATGAAAATATCATATGGCTGGGCGGTGATCACGACCCAGGGGGCATTTTCTATAGGTGATGACACCAGAAAGCAATCCTGCCCGGCTACCTCTCCGCGGAAGGAAAATTTCCTCCCTGCCTTAATATCGTCGAGTATCCTGTCGCGGTCCGGAGCCAAGGCGAAAATCTCCCCTCCGGTGGCAAAACCGCCGGGAGAGGCAATCATTCTCCCGACCTCATCCACCAGGATAATAAGCCCGCCTTTCCCGACCTCCATCATACTCAGGGTCTGCGAAAACATCCCGAGGTCATATCTTGCATAGACACTGCCGACAAACTGATCGCCGAAATAACGTTTCAGACCGCGAATAAAATGAATATGAATTCCGGTCTCATCGATATCGATCGTATGATCGATGAAGGTTTCCCCGGGAAGCTCTTTTGACTTCAGAAAGAAGGGGTTGTCCTTCATCTCCCGGTTCCCATCGCTTTCCACACCCATCACAATCCGCAGCTCTTCATAGCCCCCACTGTCGATAAAGCTCAACTCGGAGAACGTGGAGTGCTGCTCCGCAAAGTATTTTGCCAGGGCAGGGACCTGAAAGGAATCGGCAAATCTGGTAACCACCTGGCTCTCGCAGATTGTTTTCAACATATCTCCGACGAAGAAAAGGTCCTTACCTACCATTTTTGCGGTGTGATCGGAAATCATCTGCAGCCGGGCCATGGAATTTTTTTCCTGCTGACTGGAAAGCAGAAAAATCCCGGCAAGGCCCATAAACATGAGCACCAGGAAAATCGAAAGATGCGAGACGAGAAGTTTTCCTCGGATGGAACGAAACAAAATTCAGCTTCCCCCAGTATGACTTTTTTCAGACATCATTCCCTCTCCGGATCAGGGTTTCCGGGCAACCGCCACCGCTCCGGCAGCGGTTATGATCTTTCGCCCCCGATCGGAGAAGATAAAGTCCATGAATCCGGCTGCGGGGCCGGACATTTTACCCTTCCAGACCATCCCGAAAGGCGTGAGCAAGGGGTAACCGGGATCAAGAGGTCCTTTCCCGCCGAATTTCAGAACCCTGACATTTCTGCCGGAAGTCATACTGAAAGGAAGATAGGCAATGCTGTTGTCATGGGTTGCCAGCATATCCACAGCTTCAGGAGTTGAATAGGCAACAATCCCGGAATAATTTTCTATGCCGCCAAACCCGGGAACAATCTCTTCCACAGCTTCTCTTGACGAATCCCCGGGCTCCCTGCCGATCAGGTAGATGCTCTCCGGAGGGCCGCCAAGAGCGCTCCAGTTGGTGGTTTTTGCCGCGTACACAGCCAGAGCCTCTTCCGGGGTCAGATTGTCCACTCCGCCGACATTGCCGCTTACCGCGAAAACCACTGGGGATGCGGCAAACTGCAAATAATTCAGGTTATAGCGCTGTTCCTTTTTCTTGATCGGCCGGGCAACTCGCCCCAGTTCATTCTTGTCGCCGGCCACCGATTTAATCGCCCCGCCGGAACCGATTGAATCGGGAATGACAACCTCAATCTCTTGCTGACCGGCATTAAAGGCCGCCGCCAGATCCCTGAGGAGGGCCTGGGAATCGCCGGTTCCGGGAATCTCAAGGGTTGCCGCACCAAACGACGTGGCTGGAAAGAGAAACAGAAGCGCAAGAAACAGGAGTGAAACTTGATGACGGTTCATGGCAGGCTCCGGATATCAGTCAGAGAAGCATCATTCATTCCAGTTCCCCCGCAGAAAAAGAAAATATGATTTTTCAGCTGATTGTTAAATTTGCTATTGTTCAGTATAACAAAACAGAAACCGTTCAAGTCAATGAAAAACATGCCTGATCCGTACGGTCATTATTCAGGTCATATAAACCATCTTTTTCGGAATTTACCATGTGGAAATCAAAAGATATCTATTATATATCCGACAGCACCGGGATCATGATCACCAATCTGGCCCAGTCGATGCTCTGCCAGTTTCCCGAAATCAGCTTCCATGAAGAAAAATTCCCTTACGTGCGCAGCGTCAAGGATGCAAAAAAAACCCTCGAATACATCCTTGCCCAGTCTCTCGGCAGACGCCCGATCGTCTTCAGCACCATTATGGACCAGGAAGTCAGGAATGTTTTCCGGTCGCCGGAAGTGGAATTTTTCGATGTGTTTGATTTTCTGCTGGAACCGCTGGAAAACTGCCTGGAAGCGAGGGCGCTTCGGGTTCCGGGATTTTCAAGGCATGGCGATAACGTAACCATGGCCCGCCGGGTTGAGGCCATCCACTTCTGCCTGGACCATGACGACGGCACCCGGATCAACGAATTTGACGATGCCGATGTGATCCTGCTCGGTGTTTCCCGGTCCGGCAAAACCCCGGTCAGCGTTTATCTGGCAACCCAGTTCGGCCTGAAAGCGGCCAATTTCCCTCTCACCGTCGAATACTTGAGCAAGCTCGACCTTCCCGACGGCGTGAAACGGAACCGGAAACGGGCGGTCGCCCTCACCACCACCCCTGAACACCTGCGGGGCATGCGGGAAAAACGTTACCCGGACAGCCGTTATGCGAAACTTTCCACCTGTACCGAAGAACTGACCCAGGCCGAACAGATATTCCAGCGGGAAAAAATCCCGATCATCAATTCAACCGGCAAATCAATAGAAGAGTTGGCAACCCAGGTCACCCAGGAGATCGGCCTCGCCAAGAAACCCGGCAGTGTTTTTTGAATCAACTTTCAGACTTGTCTTCTGTTGTTGGATTGATGTCATAAAATGGTTCAGTGCCATAGTGGCGTTCCAGGATGAGAATTCAGGAGCCAGAAGTCAGGAGCCAGAATGACTGATTTTAAAGCTTTTCTCCTGGCTTCTGACTCCTGGCTTCTGGCTTCTTATGGAACACAGACTCGAACAAATCGCCAAAACCCCTTTATGATCGAAAGATTAGCCAAACTCTGAAAGTTGAGTCATTTGCTTGCGGGTTCACTCACAGGTGATAATTTCCAGGGGTGACGCTTTTCCCAGTTCGCCATGGGCGCCCCGGATATGGCCGATCCCTTGCCAGTCACGCCCAAGAAGTCCTGCGCCATACGCATCCAACGCCACCGGATCGACTGCCGCAGCCAATTTCCGATGCGGCGGATTGCAGGTCGGCCCCCAGAGATGGGCCTTCTCCATCCCGACCGTTGCGTCAAGAATGGTGAAATCCGGCGTCCGATAGCGGTTCAGATCGAGAACCGCCGCCTGGACATCGGCATGAAATGACGCTTTTTTCCAGTGCCCGCCTTTTTGATAATGGGCCGGAGGCGCACACCCCATCATATTCTTCATGGTGATGGTGACGCTGGCCAGACTGTGCGCCTTCAGCACCGGGACGGAGAGCAGAAAAGAATCAAGAACCAGTTCGGGAAGGTACATCTCGGGCCAGCGCCGGCATTTCTCAAGCGAAAGTCTCCGCAAGGGCTCGCTGTTCAGATCAACAAGCCGCACCCCACGCTTTTCGGCAAGCCCGACATATCCGAGTTCCCGGAAAGCATGCATCGTGTCATACTCCTTGGCCCCGGACCCCTCACCGACGATGATCTCAAGAGCGGGGTTTTTTGTCCGCAGGTACCCGATCAGCTCGTCAATCAATTCCACCGGGGTGGTGATCGGCGGCGCCAGAGCCTCCACCAGGTTCGGTTTGATCAGGACAGGATTCTTTTTCCCGATGATTTCAGGTAGACCGATCTCATCAAGCAACCGGTCGAGGCATCCCTGCCACCCGCTGAAGGCGCTGACAAAAACCTTTCCTTCATCTTTCATGGTTCGATGACCCTCCCGGCGCATCAGTTCAGACAGGATGTTTACGTTGAAAATCGGCAGCGGAACGTTGATACGGTTCAAGGATTACATTAACGGATTTTTTCTGAATATCCATTGGTAAAGTTTCACTTTAAGGTATGGATAAGGAACCGTTTCTATGTTAAATAATGCATCCTTTATCACCCTCAAAGAAATCAATGTAAAATGATCAGTGTCAACCAGCTCAATCTCCAGTACGGAAAGAAGTACATCTTCAAGGACATTTCCGCCCGGATCAACAACCACGACCGCATCGGCCTGGTTGGGGTCAACGGGACCGGCAAATCCACCCTGCTGAAAATGATTGTCGGCCAGATCGAAACCGACTCCGGGGTCATCATCCGCTCAAAAATGGCCACCATCGGCTACCTCCCCCAGGAAGTCACCGCCATTCCTCCCGGCCGCACCGTGTATCAGGAGGCGGAGGCGGCCTTTGCCGAAACCCTCAAGTATAAAGAGCGAATGGACGAGCTGAACCATGAACTGGCGGCCAGCGACCCTTCTTCGCCACATATAGCCGCACTTCTTGAGGAGCAGGGGGAACTGCAGATCCTTCTCGACCAGGCGGATATCTTCAGCATGCAATCCCGCATTGAGAAGATCCTGCACGGTCTCGGCTTTTCCGATGAGGACATGCAGCGCGAATGCAAGAGCTTTTCCGGCGGCTGGATCATGCGGCTGATGCTCGCCAAACAACTCCTGGCAAGCCCCACTTTCATGCTTCTTGACGAGCCCACCAACCACCTCGACATCGAATCGCTGACCTGGCTGGAAGATTTTCTGAAAAACTACACCGGCGCCCTGGTCATTATTTCCCACGACCGGACCTTCCTCGACACCATCACCACCTCGACCTGGGAGCTTTCCCTGGGCCAGCTCACGATTTACAAGGGCAATTACTCGAAGTATGTCGCCGAAAAAGATATCCGGATGGAAGTCCAGCGCGCCGCCTATGAAAACCAGCAGGCCCAGATCCAGCAGACCAAACGCTTCATCGAAAGGTTCAGGGCCAAATCCACCAAGGCAAGCCAGGTCCAGAGCAGGGTCAAGCAACTGGCAAAAATGGAGATCATTGAACTCGACGACACCGATCAGCAGGTCTCCTTCAGGTTTCCACCCGCCGCCCCGAGCGGCCGACTTTCGATTGCCACCGAGAATCTGGCCAAGAGTTTCGGCAGCAAGGATGTTTTCACCGATCTCACCTTCGAGCTGCAGCGTGGTGAAAAAATGGGCATCGTCGGCGTAAACGGCGCCGGCAAGTCAACCCTGGTCAAACTCCTGGCCGGACTGACCAAACCGGACAGCGGCAGAATCCGAAGCGGCCACAACGTCATCATCTCGTACTTCGGTCAGCATCAGGCCCAGGAACTTCCCGGCGATTACACGGTCATGGAGGTGATGATGAGTGTCGATAACAACCTGACCGTCACCCAGATCCGCTCTCTTCTCGGCACCTTTCTCTTTCGCGGCGACGAGGTCGACAAAAAGGTAATGGTCCTCTCCGGGGGAGAAAAAAGCAGGCTGGCTTTAGCCAGGATGATCTCTTCTCCGGCAAACCTTTTGATCATGGATGAGCCGACCAACCATCTCGACATGCAATCCCAGGAGATTCTGCAGGAAGCGATGGCCCAGTATGACGGCTCGATCATTGTGGTCTCGCACAACCGTTATTTTGCCGACAGTTTCATCAACAAGGTCCTGGAAATCAAAAACGGCGCCGGAACGGTCTACGACGGGAACATCGCCTATTATCTGGAAAAGACCAGAGCGACCCTGGATTCCGCGGCAAATATCAGACAGTCGGAAGCCCCCTCGGCAGTGGAGGATGACTCCGGCAAAAAGGTGTACGGCAAGGAAGCGAGACAGGCGCTTGCAAAAGCGCGGGCTGAAAAAAGCAAGGTTCTCGGACCCTTGAAAAAAGAGGCCGCCGGAATCGAAAAAAAGGTTGCGGAACTGGAAGAACAGAAAGCGAAACTGGAAGAAATTCTTGCCGATCCGGAACTCTACCAGAACCAGGAGGCCTTCTCGGAAAAGAGCAGGGAATACACCACCGTGGACCGCCAACTGAAACGGGCCTATGACAGCTGGGAGGAAATCTCGGCGCGAATTGAAAAAACCGAAGCCGAACTCGGTGAGGAATTGCCCTGAAGGGAACACCTTGACCCGGAACCCTTTTCCCAGTAAAAAACAGACTGTTTTTATTTATTATTTGTCCGGCAGAAAGAAAGGCATTCTTTAACCATGAGCAGTCTCATCCGTGAAGAACAGGAAGAACGCGAAGCTCAGTCGCTGTCCGCCTATGCGTGCTTGAGCCGCAACAGCCGAGGCCGGTTGCGGCAAGAGCCGGAGTGCGATATCAGACCCGCTTTCCAGCGTGATCGCGACCGGATCATCCATTCCAAGACCTTTCGCCGCCTGAAGCATAAAACCCAAGTGTTTCTCGCCCCGACCGGCGACCATTACCGGACCAGACTGACCCACGTTCTTGAAGTGGCACAGATTGCGAGAACCGTTGCCGCATCACTCCGGCTCAATGAAAATCTGGCCGAAGCGATAGCCCTCGCCCACGACCTGGGCCACACCCCCTTCGGTCACGCCGGCGAGTCGGTGTTGAATGATCTGCATCCCGGCGGATTCAGACACTATATCCAGAGCCTGCGGGTGGTGGACGTTCTCGAAAAAAAGGGGCTCGGCTTAAACCTTACCGATGAAGTTCGTGACGGCATCGTCAAGCATTCGAAGGGGCGAAAGGACATCCTGCCCAACGATCTGCGCGGCATGCCGCGAACCCTTGAAGGACAGCTGGTCAGGGTGGCGGATATCATCGCTTACGTCAACCACGATCTGGACGATGCGATCCGGGCCGAGATTCTTGACGAAGGAACAGTTCCGAAAGATATCCGTTCAGTCCTCGGCGCCTCCCACTCGGACCGGATCGGCGCCATGGTCCGGGATCTGATCACCAATACCCGCCGGAACAACGGGGAAAGGCTCGCGATGAGCGGGCCGGTTCTTGCGGCGATCAGCGACCTGCGTTCCTTTTTGTATGAACATGTGTACGATGCCCACCGGGTGCACGATGACTTTATCAAAGCCCAGAAGATCCTGCGGGAGTTGTATGACCATTTTCTGAACAGCGATGATTTCTTCGAAAGCGAAGAGACCGCCGCCGATGAAACCGCCCGTCACCGTTCTGTCTGTGATTTCATCGCCGGCATGACCGATCATTATGCCCTGGATCTTTATACCCATATCTTTTTACCGAAACCCTGGAGCGTTAAGTAAGATGACCGAATCAGCAGCCGGCCCGCAGGAAAACCATGAACTGGCCAAAGCCTACGAGTTTAAATCCGTCGAAAGCAAATGGCTCGCCGCCTGGGAGAAAAACAGATCCTTCGCCGCAACCATCCGGGATGGCGCGCCCTCATACTGTATCGTCATTCCGCCACCCAATGTCACCGGGGTATTGCATGTCGGTCATGCCCTGAACAACACCCTCCAGGATCTCCTGACCCGCTATCACCGGATGCTCGGCGACAATACCCTCTGGCTGCCGGGTACCGATCATGCCGGGATCGCCACCCAGAATGTGGTTGAAAGGCAGCTCGCCACCGAAGGCACCTCCCGCCACGACATCGGCAGAGAGGCCTTCATCGAAAGAGTATGGGCATGGCGGCAGGAAAAAGGCGGCACCATCATCAACCAGCTGAAAAGGCTTGGCTGCTCATGCGACTGGGAGAGGGAGCGATTCACGATGGACGAAGGCCTCTCCCGGGCCGTCCGCGAGGTTTTCGTCAAACTCTACAATGACGGTCTGATCTATAAGGGTGACTACATCGTCAACTGGTGCCCGCGCTGCCATACCGCCCTGGCCGACGATGAGGTGGAGCATGAGCCGACCAACGGCAAGCTCTACAATATCCGCTACCCCTTTGCCGACGGCAGCGGCCATCTGGTCGTCGCCACCACCCGCCCCGAAACGATGCTCGGCGATACGGGTGTCGCCGTCCATCCGGATGATGAGCGCTACCGGGACATGGAAAATCTCACCGTGCTCCTCCCCCTGACCAACAGAACGATTCCGGTGGTCTTTGACCATCATGTGCAGAAGGATTTCGGGACCGGTGCCCTCAAGGTCACCCCTTCCCACGACCGCGACGATTATGAAATCGGGATACGCCACAATCTCGAACTGCTGAAGATCATGGACCAGAACGGGGTCATGAACGAGGCTGCCGGGAAATACGCCGGACTGGATCGGTTCGCCTGCCGCAAACAGATCGTTGCCGACCTTGAAGCACAGGGCTATCTGGTGTCCATCGATGATTATCAGCACGGGGTCGGTCATTGCTATCGCTGTCATACCGTAGTGGAACCAACCACTTCCCTGCAATGGTTTGTCTCGGTCCGGCCCCTGGCGGACAAGGCGACCGCCGCCGTCCGGGATGGCCGGATCCGGATCATGCCGAAAACCTGGGACAACACCTTCTACAACTGGATGGACAACATCCGTGACTGGTGTATCTCCCGCCAGATCTGGTGGGGACACCGCATCCCGGCCTGGACCTGCAGCGCCTGCGGAGAAATCATCGTCGCATCAGTTGATCCGACACACTGTCCTAAATGCACCTCGGCCGAACTTGTTCAGGAAACCGACGTGCTCGACACCTGGTTCTCTTCTGCTCTGTGGCCCTTCTCAACCCTCGGCTGGCCCGACAAAACTCCTGAACTCACTGCGTTTTACCCTACGGCTGTCCTGATCACCAGTTTTGACATTCTCTTCTTCTGGGTTGCCAGAATGATGATGATGGGACTCCACTTCATGGATGAAATCCCCTTCCGGGACGTCTATCTTCACGCCCTGGTCCGGGACAAGGACGGCAAGAAGATGTCCAAATCTACCGGCAATGTCATCGACCCTCTTGCGGTTATGGACACCTACGGAACCGATGCACTTCGTTTCACGCTGGCCGCTTTTGCCGCCCAGGGAAGAGACATCCGTCTCGATGAGGACCGGATTGAAGGATATCGACATTTTATCAACAAGATATGGAACGCGGCCAGATTTGCCCTGATGCATATTAATACCTGCGACCCGGCGGTTACCGGAAATCTCGCCGTGGCAAATCTTGGTCTGCCCCACCGCTGGATCCTGAGCCGGACCAATCGGACCATCGCCGACGTTCGCAGGGCCCTTGACGACTATCGCTTCAACGATGCCGCTTCGGCCGTTTACCATTTCACCTGGCATGAGTTCTGTGACTGGTATCTTGAATGGATCAAGTCCGACCTGTACGGCAGCGACACCCGGAAATCGGAACAGGCAAAAACCGTTCTGTTTGCGGTACTCGAGATTCTCCTTAAATTACTCCACCCTTTCACCCCGTTCGTTACCGAAGAGATCTGGGAGGTACTCCCCGGAAAACGAAACACGCTGATGACTGAAAAGTTCCCCGAGGTGAAAAATGCATGGGATGATACCGAGACCGAAAAGACGGTTTCCCTGCTGATGGGGGTGATCGGCGCAATCCGGAATATCCGCAGTGAGATGATGATCCATCCCTCCGCTGCCATTGAAGTGATCATGATCTGTCATGACCAGGATAAAACAGCGAGGCTCAAACATGAAGCATCTACCATCTGCAGCTTGACTCGCTCGGAAAAAATCTCGATCATCAATGATGGTGAACGCCCTGCGGGTTCCGCAGTCAGCATCTTCGAAGACATTGAGATCTTCGTGCCGATGAAAGGACTCGTTGATGTTGCCAAAGAAACCGAAAGACTGCTCCGGGAAAAAGAGAAGCTGGCATTAAACCTCCAGCGCAGCGCAGGAAAACTTACCAATGACAAGTTCCTGGCCAATGCACCGGCTGAAGTGATCGCCAAGGAAAAGGACAAGGTCGAAGGGTTGCAGGCAACTATGGCAAAAATTGATGACAGCTTGAAGAGACTCGCCGAACTTTCCTGAACCGGCACCTGATAAGGAACCAGTATGGAATGGTACGACAATTACAATATCGGCATAAAGCTGATCGATGAACAACACCGGGAGCTTGTGACCATGGTCAGCAAGCTGCAGAAGGCGCTCTCAACCGATGCGGAAAGAAGCCAGACCGGTGAAACCATCAAATTTCTGGTGGATTACACCCGAACCCACTTCGCCGATGAGGAATCCCTGATGAACCAGATCGGCTATCCGGATCTCGAACAGCACCGGCGGATTCACAAAAAGCTGATCGGTGATATCACGGAAATACTGATCCGGCTTAAAAAAGGGAAATCCTTCAATGCCATGGAACTGATCGATTTCCTGACCGAATGGCTGATGCACCACATCACCCAGGAAGACAAGAAAATCGGCCGTTTTCTGGAGAGATCAACCATTGCCGCTCCGGACTATATCAACCCTGAAAATTAGATTGAAGTTCCGATTATCCGATTCTTCGTTTTATACCAAAACCAGCCCCCATATAACCCCGGACGATTTTCTGCCCAGATCGAACTGGACTTTTCTCCTTCAGACTGCTTATAAATGAGGGATGAAACAGATTATCTGCAGCGAAAAGATCCCGATTAAATTGTGGCTTGACAATATTGAGCCGGGGGCCATGGAACAGGCCAGAAATCTCGCCAACCTGCCCTTTTCTTTTGGCCATATCGCCATTATGCCTGACGCCCACCAGGGATACGGGATGCCAATCGGCGGAGTGCTTGCAACCCTGGGGGTCGTGGTGCCAAATGGGGTAGGAGTCGATATCGGCTGCGGGGTCTGTGCGGTCAGAACCTCCCGTGAACATCTCGATCACCAAAGCCTGAAACAGATTCTGGCAGGGATCAGGGAAAACATTCCGGTGGGTTTCAAACATCACAGCTCTCCACAAGATAAAAAACTGATGCCTGAAACTCTCGGTGAAATGCCGATAGTCGAAGCGGAATTCCAGAATGGTCTGAAGCAGCTTGGAACTCTTGGCGGCGGGAATCACTTTATCGAAATTCAGCAGGGTGATGATGGGTTTATCTGGTTGATGATTCATTCCGGGAGCCGGAATATCGGGTACCGGGTGGCCGCGCACTATAACAAACTTGCAGAAAACCTCTGCCGGGGACAGAAAGGCGCGGTTCCAAAACAATGGCAGCTGGCGAGCCTTCCCTTGCTGAGCAATGACGGGCGGAATTACTTGCGGGAAATGAATTATTGTGTGAATTTCGCTCTGGCCAACCGGAATCTGATGATGGAGAGGACCAAAGAGATTGTCCAAGAGATCGCCGGACCCGTCGAGTTTGGAAGCACGATCAATGTCGCCCATAATTATGCTGCCGAAGAAACCCATTACGGTCGCAACCTGGTAATCCACAGGAAAGGGGCCACCCGGGCTTTTGCCGGTGAACCCGGAATCATCCCGGGATCGCAAGGGAGCAAAAGTTATCTGGTCAGGGGCAAGGGAAACGAGGAAAGTTTCCGGTCATGCGCTCATGGCGCAGGCCGCAGACTCGGCCGCAAACAGGCCCAGAGAGAGCTTGACCTTGACCTGGAAATAGGAAGACTTGACCGGATGGGAGTCATCCACTCCATCAGGAAGAGACAGGACCTTGACGAAGCCGCCGGGGCGTATAAGGATATTGAAACAGTCCTGAACGACCAGCAGGACCTGGTGGAAATAGCAACCGAACTTACCCCACTGGCGGTTGTAAAGGGCTGAAAATGAATCGATACTCCTTCTGCAGAATCATTTCCCTGGTTGTCGTCCTTCTGCTGCCCGCAGGTTGTGCCGTCACAACTCCTTCGGATATTGCAGGAAATCAAACTCTCTATCGGCATAGCCCGGAGGGCGACACCCTGCTCGAAAGATTCGCCCCGGTCTTTCTGGTCGAGGAATCCGATCGCAACTACAACCGAATCGGCACCCCGGCCTTCAGAAAAAAATCAGCCGATGATTTTAAAGCCTATATAGACACCTCGCACTCGACCTACTACGCCTTGAAACAGGAATTCACCATTGGCGAAAAAAAGTATGCAAACCTGATCTACAGAATCCATTTCCCGGAAACCCCCTTTCCCGGACTGACCAGCGGAAAAAATGTCGGCCTCCTGGTCTACATCACCATCAATGACAGGGAAGAGCCCCTGCTGGTATCGACCCTGCATACCTGCGGCTGTTACCTGGCCATCATCCCCACCGACAAGTTCGATCCGGCAGGAGTGCCGGGCTGGTGGAGTTTTGACCGCGTGGATGTGTATGGAGAAAGTTTACCCGGCCTCCTGAAAACCGGCGATGATAAAAACCCAGGCGAAAAACTCATCTTGACCATCAGAAGCAAAAATCACCGGGTGAAAGACCTCCGATTTGCTTCCAGCGAAGACCCCGCAACGCAAACCGAAGCCAGCTCTCTCAAGCCGATGGATGACCTCACCCGACTTCCCGCCGGATCAGGGACACTTTCATTTTTTGAAACGGAAGGTGTCCGGAAAGGGTATGTACGAGAAAGTCACAAGCCTCTGGAAATGGCTTTCATGAGCTGGTGGGCCATTGATCCGTTCATCGGGGTCGATAAGGCCCTGGGACCTGAAGAAGTAACCGGGAGAGTTTTTTACACAAGCCTCAAATTCTGGGCTCGCCGCAAATCCAATATCTGGAACTTTCCGACATTCCTCGAATACTGGGGCTGGGATCTTATGTGATTTATCGATGATCACAGCTCATTCGCCATTCGGGCATACAGCTTGATGTCTCACCGGCCTGTGGATCGGTGCGAGCAGACAGGTGGATCAACTTAAGTTTGATCGGGAAGCCACGATCTCTTTCAATTCCTTTTCCACCTGTCGCCTGGTCCACTCAAGACCTCCGCTGTTATCAATTACCGAGTCGGCCAACTCAATTTTTTGTGCCAGAGGCATTTGAGCCATGATGGCGGCTTCCGCCTCAGCCCGGCTGACCCGATCCCTGGCCATCAAACGTTCAAGGCATTTTTCCCGATCCGCGTAAACGACTATGATCCAGTCAAAGTCGGCAATCCATCCGGATTCAAAAAGGAGAGGAACTTCTACGATCACGATTTTGTTCCGGTCACCACTTTCAAGGGTGTTGGCGTACTGTTCCAGTATCCTTTGAATCCCTGTCCGGATAAGGGGATGAAAAAGTTTGTTGACCTGGTTTCTGGTTTCTTCATCGGAAAAAATCGCTTTCCGGAGTGCGGCCCGGTCAACCCGTTTGTCTTCGTCAAAAAACGTCTCTCCGAACTCATACTTCAGAACCTGCCAGCAGGAGCGATGTGGTTCCAGCAATTCACGACCCACCATATCGGCATCAACAACCTTGATGCCGTGTTCCTGAAAGATATCGGCAACTGTACTCTTGCCGGAGCTTATTCCTCCTGTGAGTCCAATGATAAAGATATTCCTGCCATTCATTATCATCTCATTTACAACCATCACTATTCTGGCGAAACTTCTCCAGAACCCTGTTCATATCAGGCCAAAGCTCAGCCTTGAATTCCAAGGATCGCCCGCTGACCGGATGAGTAAAACCAAGCCGGTAGGAGTGCAGGCATTGCCGTTTGATGAGATCGGGATCAATATTCGGACGACACTTGCCGCCATACAATTCGTCACCGACCACCGGGTGACCTATGGCAGCCATATGAACGCGTATCTGGTGAGTTCTGCCGCTTTCAAGCAGCAACTCTACATAAGCGAAATTCTCGGAAAACTCTTCAAGAACCTGCCAGTTGGTTGCAGCCTGGCGCCCATCTTTTTCCCTCACCGCCATCTTGCGTCGATTGGTTTTGTGCCTGCCGATGGGAAGATCAATCCGACCCTTTTTTGCAGCCGGTACGCCGCAGACAATTGCCCGATAAATCTTTGTAACTTCCCGCCCCTTGAACTGATCAACAAGACCCTGATGAGCCTGATCATTTTTGGCTGCAACCATGACCCCGGAGGTATCCTTGTCCAGACGATGCACAATACCAGGCCTCTCTTCACCACTTATCCCTGAAAGATCATCACAGTGAAATAAAAGTCCATGGACAAGGGTAGAAGTTTGATGACCGGCGCCGGGATGCACAACAAGCCCCGGAGGTTTTGATATGACAATCAGGTCTTGATCCTCGAACAGAACGTTCAGCTCAAGCTGTTCGGGGATCAATGCAACAGATGCCAGTTGCGGGATGGTGACCTGAAGACGATCTCCAGACCTCAGTCGTGCGGCGGGTTTGGCCGGGATTCCATTCAGCAGAACAAATCCGTCACTGAGAAGACTCTTGATCCTTGAGCGGCTCAAAACATCATCCTGCAATTTTAATGCGAGAAAGGCATCGAGCCGCTGTCCCTCATTACTTTTCTCAATGCCAAAAGTATGGAGGGATGGTTTGTCTTTATGTGTTTTCAATTCAATCATGGGGAGGATAATAACGATTAACTTTATAATTTGGAATACTTGAAGCAGCAAACCTTATGGAATGCAAAAAAAAAAAGCCCGCCGTAACAAATACGGCGGGCCGGCACTCAGAGTTGAAACAACAATCAGGAAAAAATATTCTCAAGGTCTTTTTCAACCTTGTCCTCTTTGGTCTCGTTGGCAATGGCGATCTCTTTGACAAGAAGGCTTTTTGCGGTATCCATCATCTTCCTTTCTCCGAATGAAAGAGACTTGTCGCTGCTCAGGACATTCAGATCACGGAGTACAGAAGCAATTTCATAAACAGATCCTGTTTTGATTTTCTGCATGTAATCGCGGTAACGCTGATTCCAGGGTTGCGCCTTGATCACGATATCTTTTTGCCGAAGTATATCGTAGACTTTCTCAACTTCCTTGGATGGAATAATGTTTCTGAGACCAGTCGATTTCCCGGTGGTTGGAATCATCACGACCATTCCGGTTTCGATGATCTTCATCACATAAAACGATTGATTGGCATCCCCGATTGTTTTGTTTTCGATAGATTCGATCTGGCCTACACCGTGGGCAGGATAGACTGCCATGTCTCCGCATTTGAACATTTGTCAACCTTTGTCTATTTCGTAGAATTTTTAGGAACGAAAATGCATTATAACATATTTCGGCCCGATTTTCTGAAAAAAGTTTGGAAATCTAACAAGTTCGTCTCTCAGTATTCGGAAATAGATAATTATTTCCCCGGGTTAGACAGGAAATAATTCAGCTGTTCTTTTTTTTATTCACAGAATTCATCGCCTTGATCACTCCCTCCTCGGCAATCAGACGTATTGCCCCAGCCATAAAGGAAAAACCTTCACGCACCGAGAGAAGTTCCTCCCCACTGAACTTTGATAAAACAAACGCTGAAGGTTTCATTTTCTCCGGCGGCCGACCGATTCCGATCTTGAGTCTTACGAATTCCTTTGTGCCAAGGGACTCTATTATCGACCTGATCCCATTATGCCCACCATGCCCTCGATCAAAAAATATTTTGATCCTGCCGGGTTCAAGGTCGAGATCATCATGAATAATGATAATCTTTTCCGGCGGCACCTGGTAATAGGCGGCGATCTGGCCGATCGCCTTGCCGCTCAGATTCATAAAGGTTGTTGGTTTGACCAGGAGAACCGGGAGCTGCCACAACAGGGTTTTGACAACATCGGCATCCCATTTTGAATCACGGAAGTGGGCATTTGCTTCAGAGGCCAGATAGTCGAGGAACATGAAACCGACATTATGCCTGGTTTCTGTATACTGCAGTCCGGGATTACCAAGTCCGGCAACAATAATCATCGTGTGCTCCAGAAATAAAAAAGCCGGGAAATGAACTGTCATTCCCCGGCTGAATATCTAAATTTCGAAGGAGAAGAGAATTACTCGGCACCCTTTTCTTCCTCTCCGGCAGCCTGCTCAGAACCACCTTGAGCTGTTGTCCCTGCAGCATCTGCACCTTCTGCACCTTCAGCGGAGGATTTGGAAGCATCAACTATGGACACAAAAGTTCTTTCAGGGTCTTCAAGGATCTCAACATTCCCTGGGATGGTCAGTGATTTGCAGATCAGGTGGTCTCCGATATTCATCTGGGAAACATCCAGTTCGATGAAATCGGGGATGTCCATGATCAGACCCTTCAGATTGACCTTGTGCATTGAAATATTCATAAAACCGCCAAGCTCAACGCCTTTTGCCTTTCCCGAGAAACGAAGCGGCACCGCAAGAACTATAGGAGTTTCAAGATCAACCGCGCAGAAATCCGCATGAACCGGGGTGTCTTTGACCGGATCGACCTGAATCTCCTTGATCATCACATGATGAGTCACTTTCTTTTTCTTACCATCAGCAACGGCGAGGCTGATTACAGCATTCCGCCGTTTGATCTGATGAAGGGTTTTGGTGAAAACCCTGGTGTTGAGTTCAAGTGAAACAGCATCACCGCCTGAACCGTAGAGTACCGCAGGGGTCTGACCATCTCTCCTCAAAGTCCGGGCTGCACCTTTCCCGTGTGTAGTCCTGACATTAGCGTCAATATCAAACTTTAACATTGTGTATTGCCTCCTGAATTAATAACTCAATAAAAATTATTTACTGTGTTCCGGACGGACCGGAGTAGTGGTCAAACAAATAAAGAACTGACCGATTCTTCATTGTGAATCTGTTTAATGGCTTCACCAAGCAAATTTCCGATGGACAAAACCTTGATTTTCTTACAATCAATTGCGCTTCCACGCAACGGGACACTGTTGGTTATCACCAGATTTTTTATCTGTGAATTCTCGATCCTTTCTATTGCCGGCCCTGACAGGACCCCATGCGAGCAGCAGGCATAAACCTCTTTGGCCCCTGCCCCGACCAGCATGTCGGCAGCAGCGCAAAGGGTGCCTGCGGTATCGACCATGTCATCGAGAATAATCGCTTTTTTACCACGAACGTCACCGATGACATTCATGGCCTGCGCCACATTGGCTCTTTCCCGGCGCTTGTCGATGATCGCCAGATCGGCATCAAGCCTTTTCGCGTAAGCCCTCGTTCTTTCAACACCGCCAGCATCAGGAGAAACCATGATGATATCATTTTTGATCTCTTCCTTGATATATTTAACAAGAATCGGCGCTGCGTAGAGATGGTCGACCGGGATATTGAAAAATCCCTGAATCTGACCCGCATGAAGGTCCATGGCCAGAACCCTTCTTACCCCTACCACCATCATCATTTCCGCCGCGACCTTGGCCGTTATCGGCACACGAGGAGCAACCTTTCTGTCCTGTCTGGCATACCCATAATATGGAACGACTGCGGTAATTCGTCTCGCTGAAGCTCTGCGCAGGGCATCGACCATGATCACGAGTTCCATCAGATGATCATTGACCGGTGGACAGGTCGGCTGAATAACAAAAACATCGGTACCACGGACATTCTCCCCGATCTCTACAAAAATCTCGCCGTCACTAAAGGTCCTCACTTCAGCAGCGGATAACGGCATTTCCAGATAATCGCAGATCTCTTGGGCCAGGGGCTGGTTGGCATTGCCGGCGAAAAGTTTCATTTTATTCAGCATTATAACTCCGCTCTCAATTTAATGATGGCTGGGGCGATAGGATTCGAACCTATGAATGCAGGCGTCAAAGGCCTGTGTCTTACCGCTTGACGACGCCCCAGCAGAACCAAGCGTTTCAGTATGAGTACTACCGGAACAAGAATGCCCGATCTACATGGGTCTGGTCAAATAAACAGCGCCATATTGTTCAGCAAAACTCCGATAACTGTCCAGAGCCTTTTCCTCTTTGGAAAAAACACCAAATACGGTGGGGCCGCTCCCGGTCATCAGGGAAATCTCGGCACCACCAGCCAACATCCGCTCTTTCAATTCATTGACCTCGGGAAAACCGGCAAGGGTCACCGTTTCAAGATCATTGTAGAAACATGGCTCGGGCAAACGCGAAAAAGCGCCGCCTGATGCGGAAATAAGATGAGATGGGCAGTCTTTTCCGGACGCCAAGATATTAGGATTCTCTTTAGATGTCAACGCTAAATTATCATATACCCATTTAGTCGATACCGCGAAACCGGGATTCACCAGCAGAACCCAGCATTCACCAAGACCACAGGCCGCTTCCAGCCGCTCCCCGATCCCTCTGGCAAAGGCTGCCGGACCTTCATAAATGAAAAACGGGACATCGGCTCCCAGCTGCACAGCCAATTCCGACATCCGGACCGGATTCATTCCGGCACCATACAAAGAGTTCAATGCCTTGATAACGGCAGCAGCATCACTGCTTCCGCCTCCAAGGCCTGCAGCAATCGGAATGTTCTTCTGCAAGATTATCTGAACCCCGCAATCAGCGCCGATTTCATCGCAAAAAAGTTGTGCCGCCTGCCAGACAAGATTTCCCTTATCTACAGGGAGCTCTGCCCCTGGACAAACGACCTTGATTCCTTTTCCGCCGGGAGTGATTGTCAGAATATCAAAGAGATCGATCTTCTGCATCAGAGAATCAATCTCGTGATACCCATCATTCCTCCTGGAAAGAACCGAGAGATAAAGATTGATTTTGGCAGGAGCTTTAATGACCAGGTTTTTTACACTCATCGACTTATGATGCCAGAGGAACAACTGTTGTCTGAATATAAATAAAAAAAGGCCCGGGCCTCTTCACAGAGAGGATCAGGCCTGTTACCCGGGAGGAAATGGTCTCACCCGGAAATTTTCACATAGCGGATCTTCAGGTCATAGAGAACCGTTTCCAGGAGGTTCTCCTCATCCTTGCTGAGATTTCCTACCGATATCTTCTTCAACAGATTCAAGGTATCGATCGTATGCTTGGCAAGAACAATATCACGTGCAGTCTTCCCAGTTTCAGGATCCGCAAGCTCTCCAAAATGAAAGAGAGCCGCAGTGTTTAAAGACATGACAAAGGCCGTAAACGTGACTTCCGGCATCACACATTTGCCGTCACGAAGCACCTGACCTTCAGGGCATTTGTTACAATCATCTTTGTCTTCACTCATCAAAAATCATCCCCGAAATAGAATAACAAAACTGCAACAGTTTTACGCCGTCACCAGCAAGGTATAAAAACAGCCTTCTGGTTCACAGGAAAAACATTACAGATACACCGGCAGGTCAAGCGCCAGGGCGTCATCAATAAATTCAAGATCAAGAACCGTCTGCAACTGTTCTTTGTTCACAAGAGTATCGGTGCTGAGCAGGATAATGTTCCGCCCCTTTTCCTCTTCATTCCCAACGGTCATTCTGGAGATATTGACGCCGAAACTCCCAAGGGTTGTACCAAGAGCTCCGATCACCCCGGGGACGTCCTTGTTGTAGACATAGAGCATGGGGCCGGAAGGAATGGCTTCAAGCCGGAAGGTATTGATTCTGACCAGGCGGGGTTCATTCCTGCCGAAAACTGTTCCGGTCAGGACATTTTCCGCCTCGGAGGTTTTGACCTTGATCCTGATCAGGTTGGTGAAGTCATCAGACTGTTCACTCTTGGATTCCATGACCCTGATCCCCCTTTCCTTGGCAATCAGGGGTGCATTGACATAATTTACCGCGTCTTTGAGGATGGGTGTGAAAAGCCCTTTCAGAAACGACACGGTGATTGGTCCGGTCTGCATTTCGGCAAGGTCACCGACAAACTCGATATTAACCTCCTCAACTCCACCTTTGGCAATCTGCATATGCATGGCGCCAAGCATTTCCGCCAGAGAGGCATACGGTCCGATTTTTGAAAGGACTTCGGCGCTTACCGAAGGCACATTGACCGCATTGGTAACAGTGCCCTTCAGCAAGTAATCGGACATCTGCACAGCAATCGCGACCGCAACATTCTCCTGCGCTTCAGAGGTTGAAGCGCCAAGATGGGGAGTGCAGATAAAATTATCGAGGGACAGCAGAGGGCAATTTTCGAGAGTGGTGGGTTCATCAGCAAAAACATCAAGGGCCGCCCCGGCGATCTCCCCATTCTTCAGCGCTTCATAAAGAGCCGCTTCATCACACACTCCGCCACGGGCGCAGTCGATAAACATCGCATCGTTTTTCATGGTCTTGAACTGCTCGGTGGAAACCACATTCTTGGTCTCCTTGGTGAACGGCACATGAACGGAAATATAATCGGCCCGTTTGCACAGTTCATCGAGACTGACAAGTTCGATCCCGAGTTTTTCAACCAGCTCCTTCGGCATGTGCGGATCGAAGGCGATAACTTTCATGCGCAGCCCCTGAGCCCGGTCGGCAACAATGCTGCCGATCCGGCCGATGCCGATAATACCGAGGGTTTTCCCGGTCACCTCGCGGCCGGAGAATTTTTTCTTCTCCCATTTCCCCTCTTTCATAGAACGGGTGGCTTGAGGAATTTTGCGGCTCATGGATAACATCATGGCAATGGCATGCTCCGCAGCGGTGGTAGAATTGCCATCGGGCGCATTCATGACGACGATCCCCCTTTTGCTAGCGGCCGGAATGTCGACATTGTCGAGGCCAATTCCTGCCCTGCCGACAACTTTCAACTTGTCGGCAGCCTCGATGATTTCAGCAGTCACTTTGGTGGCACTGCGGATGACCAGCCCATCGTATTCAGGAATAATTTTAATCAGCTCTTCGGGGGCAAGACCGGTTTTTATTTCAACTTCCAGACCGGCATCTCGCAGAATCTGTGCACCAACCGGAGCCAGATTATCACTAATCAGAACTTTCATGATCTCTCCTTGTAGTCTGCCGTCTGTCATCGACGGCAATATTTATCCCGCTCCTCCTGAGACAACCATCAAATAAGGTCAGAGCAGATGTTCTTCTGATTTTAAAAGGTGGAAATATTATGCCAAGCTTAAACTTTGTCAAGAACTATAATATAAGCAAAGAAGGACGGATTATCACTTGTCAACAAAACAGGACGAGAAGTCAGCCGGCCCCTCATCCTCTTCCTGCGAGTCAATCACTTCATCGAATTCAGCTCTTGCCGCTTTCTCTTTTTCTTCTTTATATCTGGCAGCAAACAACTTTTCAGGGAAGCGATCGGAAGAAAGGTATTCACCCAGGTTAGTGTGAATCTGACCAACAAGCTCAGCTACAATTTCATCTTTTTCAGACTCGGCAACAAAATTCCTCTGTTTCTCGATCTGAAATTCCAGCGTCTCACCAAGGCGTTTTCTTATTATCATTACCGTATCCGGACATTCAGTCATTCCGGAAAACCAGAGATCTCTTATCGGGACTGTCAGTTTGCAAATCAACCTGATATTAAAGCGATCTCCGGCAACCTGCCTCGAAGCATCTTCCACGCAGAGCATCATGCCATTGCCAAGCTCTTGTTTTTCTAGTACTTTCATTAAGAGATAATTATTCCTATATAGAGGCGATAAAAAAAAATATTCCTGGCCGGCTAATCCCGAATAATTCCCGGACGATCCACCAGGTGTCCCCTTGCCCAAAAAAAGCGAAACAGGTATAACATCTTTTCCAGTGCACTTCCACCACAACTTAAACAACTCTCTACCTAAATAAACAATGGCACTTCAATTATATAACACTTTGACTGGCACCAAGACCCCCTTTGAACCGATTACCCCCGGACAGGTGCGGCTTTATGTTTGCGGGATCACTGCCTACGATTACTGTCACATTGGTCATGCCCGTTCCGCCCTCGTTTTCGACATGATTGTCAAATACCTCAGATATCGTGGCTACACGGTCGATTTCGTCCGAAATTTCACGGATATCGACGACAAAATCATCAAGAGAGCCGCCGAACAGAATACAACCTGTGAAGAACTTTCCGAAAGATTCATTCAGAAATTTCGCGAAGACATGGCCGCTCTCAAGATTGAGGACCCCGATCAGGAACCGAAAGCCACCGAACATCTCCCTGAAATCATCGGGATGATTAATGAACTGATTGAAAAAGGATTGGCCTATCAGTCCGGCAATGATGTGTATTACCGGGTTGAACAGTTCAATGGCTACGGAAAGCTTTCAGGGCGCAAACTTGAAGAGATGCAGGCCGGGGCCAGAATATCGGTCAACGAGAACAAGGAACACCCCATGGATTTTGCCTTATGGAAAGGGAGCAAGCCAGGCGAGCCGACCTGGAAAAGCCCCTGGGGGCCAGGCCGACCAGGATGGCATATAGAATGCTCTGCCATGAGTCGGAAGTTTCTGGGAGACACATTTGATATCCATGGCGGAGGCAAGGACCTGATTTTCCCTCATCACGAAAACGAAATCGCCCAGAGTGAAGGATGCACCGGTCACCCCTTTGCCAGGAACTGGATCCACCATGGTTTTGTGACCATTAAAGATGAAAAAATGTCCAAGTCACTCAACAACTTCCTCACCATCCGTGAAGTTCTTGAGGATCATCATCCGGAAGTCCTGAGATTTTTTGTCTTCTCGACCCAGTACCGGACCCCTCTCGATTACTCCGAAAGCGCCTTGAAACATGCCGCAGCCGGACTTGAACGCCTCTATAACTGTGTTGCAGATATCGAGAACCTGCCTGATAACCCGAGCGGCGAAAGATCGATCATCACCGACCTTGAAAAAGATAAAATCACCAGTCTTGCAAACCGCTTTCAGGATGCAATGGACAATGATTTCAACACCGCTCAGGGGCTGGGTGCAATCTTTGAGACGGTAAAAGACCTGAACCGGATCCGCCAGTCGATGCCGGACACCCCATCTCCCGAAGATATCACTTTTCTTAAAGAGAGTTCTCGTGCTATGATCACAATAGCCAATATTTTGGGACTACTCACTGAGCCTGCAGAAAAATTTCTGAATGACAAAAGAAATGCTGAAGCAACAGAACTCGATATTACTCCCGAAGAGATTGACTCCCTCATTGAGCAACGAAAAAATGCTCGCACGGAAAAGAACTGGCAGAGAGCCGATGAAATAAGAGACATGCTCCTCGCCAAGGGCATTGAACTCATGGATGGCGCCGAAGGAACGACCTGGCAGGTAAATAAATCATGAACACCACGGCCCATTCTTCTTATTAACCATTTGCCAGGCACAGGCGGAGGTAACGAAATGTTGAGACTTCCGGCAGTTGCAGGCCAATTCTATCCGGCAGATGCAGATGCTCTTTCTGAAATGTTGTCAGAGCTCATTCCATCGGTATCACCGACAGACAAAACAGACGCCATCGCAGCAGTTTCTCCCCACGCAGGTTACATCTACTCCGGTGGTGTGGCCGGTGAAACATTTGCCGGAATCAACATCCCGGAAGACGTGATCATCCTCGGTCCCAACCATCACGGCATCGGCCCCCCCCTTGCCTTGATGGACAAAGGAGAATGGGAAACGCCACTGGGCAGAGTACCTGTCAACTCAGACCTTGCCGCACTCCTCATAAAACACTCGGATGTCATTGAGGCCGACGAATCCGCCCATGAATCCGAACACTCCATTGAAGTTCAGGTGCCGTTCCTGCAAAAACTCCAACCGTCACTCAGAATTACGCCGATCGTTGTCTCCCGGATCCCCGTCGAAACCTGTCTGCAAATAGGCAAAGAGATTGCATCTGCGATCAAGGAATACGGCAAGTCCGTCCTCATACTCGCAAGTACCGACATGACCCACTATGAATCAAGATCCTCTGCCACCAGAAAAGACAAGTACGCCCTGGACAGGATCCTGTCCCTTGATCCAGAGGGACTGTATGACAGTGTCATGAGAATGAAGATCAGTATGTGCGGGATTATCCCGACAACCATCGCCCTCAGCGCAGCCCTTGATCTTGGCGCAACCAATGCCGAACTCGTCCGTTATACGGATTCGGGAGAAACCAGTGGCAATGAAAACCGGGTTGTCGGTTATGCAGGGTTCATCATTTCCTAGAAAAACCAGTCAGCGACACCGATCTCTCGCAAATTAAATTACTTGACAAGTACCCTCTATTTTTCTAAAAAGGTGGCAAATTCAGTCTCGGTGGGGTGTAGCCAAACGGTAAGGCACAGGACTCTGACTCCTGCATCTCAAGGTTCGAATCCTTGCACCCCAGCCACACAATCACCATGCCAGTCAACAATCTCTTATATGACTTTTTTTGTCACCCGTTCCACCCATTACACTGACGTTTTTTGTCACACAATCATTTTTGTGATCTTTTTTGTTCTGTGTTGACGTATACAAAGACAACCCCATGATTATAATTTCATCGCTGTATCAACACTTTATGGATATCACTATACAGAATACCAGTTCAGGCATGCTATATGCATTTAAGATCATTGTATTTTTTTAAAAAAGTTGTATGATTTTTGCTGTTCATTTGTGGTAGATTTTTAGTAATCATTTGGAATTCATGCTGTTCGATGATTGTCTGAGAGCGGCAACAGGTTAACCTGCAAACTTATTTTCCTGGAGGAAGAGAACATGCTGAAGATGCTGAGGAAGCAAAACAAAGAGAAAGGTTTTACCCTGATCGAGCTGATGATCGTTGTCGCCATCATCGGTATCCTGGCCGCCGTCGCCATCCCGGCGTACATCAACTACATCCAGAAAGCAAGACTCACCGCTCTTGTTTTCCCCGGTTCGCACTCTATCCAAACCAATATCGGTCTGATCTATGCAACCCAGCAGCGTTTCACTGACACTGAAGCCCTGGTTATGGGTGATGCTGATACAACCTACTTCAATGTTGCGTTTATTACAAAGGGCGGCGTAACAACCCTTCAGATTGTAATCGATTCACCTAACTCAACCTCGAAACTTTATAAAATGGACGGCAGAACTATTTACTTCGCGCCAACAACTGCTGCAGACTTCAAGGTCACCGACTGGGTTGTATCCGGCACACTTGCCAGCCAGCTTGGTATTGCTAACCTCCCGTAACACAAACATATTCGGATAATTCCAACTGTATCCTCTGGAAATCAGAGGATACAGTTTTTTTTATGAAAAAATTGATACATATCAAATCTGGCAATTTATTCATTAACAATGGAACAAAGCCCCTTTCTTAATGGAGTTGTCCGTCGACCAATAAGTTTATTTGTCATTATAACCATTCTTACAGTTGCTTCTTACAGCAACACTCTTAACTCCCCGACTGTACTAGATGATAAAAGCGCTTTTTTAGAGTCATCCAGACTCTATTTACCCGATCTTTCACTCGACTCATTATCGGGTTTAACGGATACCAGATTCGGTTTAAGCAGGCTGCTTCCGGTATTCACCTTCGCCCTGAATCATTATTTCAGTAAGGGCCGGCTGATGGATTATCACCTTACAAACATATGCATCCATTTATTCACCTTCCTGATTTTCTGGTTTTTCTTGCAGAAATTACTGTATTTTTATCAACGCAAGAACAAAAATGATATTCTGAACCCTCTACCGGCACCGTTCTTCATAGCAATAGCAGCGGGACTCTGGGTACTTAATCCTGTACAAACCAACTCGGTTACTTACATAGTCCAGCGAATGACATCCTTGTGCGCATTATTTTATCTCGCGACACTTGCTTTCTATCTTTCTGGCAGACAAGAGAGCATTCTTTATAAAAAGGTTCTGTTCTTTTCACTGACCGTGACTTGTGCTCTCTGTGCGTTTATGTCGAAAGAAACCAGCATCACCTTACCGTTGGCAATTATTATGCTGGAATATTATTTCATATCTCAAGACTTCATCATTGATTTTCTAAAGAAAATAAAACCCGTTTACTGGGTGATATCTTTTGTTCTAATTCTGCTAATAATTCCACTCGCCGAAGAACCGTTTCGCAACCTGGTCCTTAACGGATACAGAATGCGGACATTCAGCATATGGGAAAGGCTTTTAACTGAATCACGAGTTGTGGTCTGGTATATCAGCCTGTTGTTTTATCCTATTCCCTCAAGAATGAATCTGGATCACGATTTTACAATTTCATCATCTTTACTTGATCCTATTTCTACTCTTCTGGCCATCCTGATCATTGGTGGCACTATCCTTTTCGCCTTTATAACCACAAGGCGTAATCCTTTACTTAGCTTCGGGATATTATGGTTTTTTCTTAATCTGATCATCGAATCAACAATTATTCCCCTTGAAATTGTTTTCGAGCACCGCCTTTATTTACCATCAATAGGCTTATTTATAGCGATAGCTCATATTATTGCAAAAACAATTGAAACCATTCAAACAAAATATCATCATATTGATATAAAAGGCGTTGCTATCGTTATAATCATAATGCTTCTTTCTTTTAATTCTATCTTAACGACTATCCGAAACAATGACTGGTATAACATCTTCACAATCTATGAAGACTGTTACAAAAAATCACCAGACAAACCTCGCACAATTGCAAATCTTGGGTTGGCATACGGACAGATGGGTGACCAGGAAAAAGCCAGAAGATATTTTCGTGAAGCAATTGATAAAGGTGACACTTTCAATGAAGAGTATATTTCTTCAGTGAATAACATCATCACTTCATATCTTAACGATAACATGACTCAGGAAGCTTTAAGCGAGGGAGAGAAATTATTTAAAAACATTCCTCCTAACGCAAACATGATTGGTTTGCCGACTATGTATTATACTCTTGGAATAGCATATCAAAAAAACCAAAAACCGGAACTTGCTTTAGAATCATTTAAAGAGGCACTAAAATCAAGATCCAACAAACACAAGGAACAATATATTTATAATGCCCTTTCATTGATTTTATCTGAAATTGCTGATTCCTCTACGAGTGAAATATTTAGTCCCCAGCATAAAAACAATACCAAAAGGGCATATGTGATGGAGAACATGTTTCATATTGCCGTCGATGCCAGAGATTATTTTCTGGCAAAATCAGCATTGGACGCTCTCAAAGAAATTGATGAGAACAAATTCAACAGTCTGGGTATTTTTCTCAACGAAGAAAAAACCCGTAACACTGAAGCTAAATTTGATTCCGACATTAACAATCACTCTTTGTTTCAAAGCGATGTAAGTTATCGTGTATTGATAAGCACTGTAAATTTCATCAACAGACATTATTCACCCCTCAAATTCATGGCCCGAAACATTCTTGAAATACTGAAGAAAAAATATCCCGACGACCGATTTGTCTGGGAATTATCCCTTGGCATGAACTTCCAAGGACACATATCGGATACTAACAAGATCGAAACAATCAATAAAATTGTTGAAAAATATAACGATTTCCCCCCCATTCTCTCACTTTCTGCTAAACTGTATATGGTTGTTGGTGAGAACAACAAAGCACTTGAGAGCATCAACAGACTCCTGGAAATTTACCCTGATCATCCTCATTGGTTGTATTGGGAACAAGCCAGAACAAAACTACGTATGAAAATGAAAAAATGAATCATGAAAAAACCTCTTGCAGGGTAACCATAATCCTTCCGACTTATAACGAGGAAGGACAAATCAAGGAAACTGTAACTAAAATCCGGAAATTATATCCGGATTTCGAAGTATTAGTTATCGACGATGGCTCCACTGACAGTACAACCAGCGCAGCTATGAATGCAGGGGCAAATGTCTGGCCGCATCCATATAATATTGGCAATGGAGCAGCCGTCAAAACCGGCCTGCGAGTCGCAACCGGCGAATGGATAGTCATGATGGATGCTGATGGGCAGCATGAACCAGAGGATATTTCAAAATTACTTGAGCATAAAGACAAATATGACATGGTGGTCGGGGCCAGAAATATGAAAGGCCAGGCATCATTGCACAGAGGAATGGCAAATTTTATCTACAACCGTCTTGCTTCATATGTGTCAAAATTTAAAATAGAAGACCTCACAAGCGGCTTCCGATTGGTCAAAAAATCTTCTGTGGCATCATTTATTTATCTTCTGCCCAACACTTTTTCGTATCCATCGACCCTGACCATGGCCTATCTGAGAAGCGGCCTTAGTATCAAATATGTACCGATTCAAGTCAAAACCAGAAAAGGCAAAAGTAAAATCAGGTTATTCCAAGACGGCAGCCGATTTCTCCTTATTATCATCAAAATCGCCACCCTTTTTTCCCCTTTACGAATCTTCCTGCCGGTCAGCACTGTTCTGTTTGTAAGCGGAATCGCTTATTACGTTTATACATTTATTAATGCACATCGGTTCTCAAATATGTCCGCTCTTCTACTGACTACTTCAATAATCATCTTCATGATGGGGTTGATTTCAGAACAGATTACCCAGCTGAAATATGACCGGACAAAATAATCCTCAAAGACCTGTCAGGAAAATCCTGGTTGACATTGGTCATCCCGCCCACGTTCATTTCTTCAAAAATCCGATAAAAATCTGGGGTAAACACGGTTGTGAGATAATTGTTACTTCTCGCCGCAAAGAAATCGCCACCGAGCTTCTTGATTCCCTGGGAATTCCTCACAAGATTCTTACCTCGCTTGGTGGGGGGGTGATTGGTCTCGGCAAAGAACTCATAACCAGGAACCTGAAACTGCTTAAACTTATCAGTCTGGACAAACCGGACATCATGGTCGGTATCGGTGGAATTTTTATAGCTCAAACAGGTTTTCTTCGCCGTATCCCTTCTATCGTATTCTACGATACGGAAAATGCAAATCTTTCAAACCTGATCACATACCCCTTCACCTCCCTGGTCGTCACTCCAAGATGTTACCAGGCTTGGCTTCCCCCCTGGCATCTAAAATATCCAGGCTATCACGAATTAAGCTATCTTCACCCCAACCATTTTCAACCAGACCTTAATATCGCCATTACATGCGGGCTGGACCCTGCCAGAAAAAACTTCCTGATAAGAACTGTTTCCTGGCAGGCCAGTCACGATATGGTTGACAAAGGTTGGAATATGGACTTGTTAATGAAAACCGTGCGCTTCCTCGATGATCACGGCAATGTGATGATTTCCGCTGAAGGTCAGCTCCCCCCTGAATTTAGGAAATTCGAATACCGGGGTCTTCCTGAAAACATTCATCATTTAATGGGTCATTTAACCATGTTCGTAGGAGAAAGTGCGACTATGGCATCTGAATGTGCGGTACTGGGAGTTCCTGCTCTATATGCCGCATTTACCGGTCGTGGTTATACCGATGAGCAAGAAAAAAAGTACCGTTTGGTCTACAATGTTCGAGACTTGGACTGGTCGGTGATAAAAGCGACAATTACCGAAATTCTTGATACTCCTGAGCATACATGGAATTCCAGAAAAGACAAACTACTTGCTGATACAATTGATGTCGCAGAGTTTGTAGCTGACTTGACCCTGAACTACCCGGATTCAATCAAACAATTCCAGAATACCTTCTCCGAGAACAGAGCTTCATAATGTGTGGCCTTTGCGGATATTTCGGCAATGCCGCAGTTGATGCCCCTCCTGACAGGTTGATCAACAGCATGCTGAACATGATCGCCCATCGCGGCCCAGATGGACGTGACCTGAAAATCTTTGATGGTGCCGGTTTGGGTCATGTCCGCCTAGCAATAATAGATATCGACGGCGGCCGGCAACCCATGGCTACCACAGACGAGCGATATTGGATGTCATACAACGGAGAACTTTATAATTATCGGGAAATCAGGAAAACACTCCAGAATAGGGGGGTAAAATTCAAAACAAACTCCGACACCGAAGTCGTTTTGAATGCCTTTGCTCTGGACGGAATTCAAGCTGTAAAAGTTTTCCGGGGAATGTTCTCCCTGGCAGTCTGGGACAACCACGACAAAGAAGGTTTCTTGATCCGTGACCGGTATGGTATCAAACCGCTTTACTATGGATTACAAAACAACCGGTTTTTTTTCGCATCAGAAATCAAAGCTATTGTTGGAGCCTTGAATACTACCCCTGATCTTGATCTCAAATCTCTGCACATGCTAATGAATTTCCGCTATATTCCCGGGGAAAAGACATTTTTCAGAGACATAAACCATTTGCCTCCGGGACATTTTCTTCACTGGACAACCGTCGGCTTCTCCATAAAAAAATGGGCGATTGAACCTCCACCAACCCCAAAAAACATCCCGGCTGATTCGTGCCGCGAACTCCTTGAAACAGCTGTGCGGAGACAACTTGTCTGCGATGTTCCTCTTGGCAGCTACCTTTCTGCCGGAATAGATTCAGCCACCATACTGGCCTTGTCACTAAAAGGTGCCGCTACTCCCCCGATTGCATTCCCCACGTTCACTATCAGAACCGGCGACTCACCCCTTGAAGGTCATCAGGCTGCTACCACAGCCCGTATTTTTGGAGTTTCTAACATCCAGGAAGAATTTGACGACGACCTGGAGGGAAATCTCCACCGAATGATCTGGCATCTCGAAGTTCCAAAAGTCAATGCATATCAATCTGCAATGGTAGCCCGTCTGGCAAGCAAGAATGTTAAAGTTGCCCTATCTGGTCTTGGTGGCGATGAGATTTTCCTCGGCTATAACATTCATAAATTTTTACACAACCTCACCACGCTTCGCCAGTACCTGCCAGATTTCCTCTTCAAGGTTGCAGGAAAAACTATTCACAAAACTTTTTCTCACCCTGGGCTTCGCACTGAAGAGTTTTCCCGTGGCGGTCAAGTCCTGGAAAGCTTACCCGATTTTTCTCGTGCTTACGGAATTCTCAGAAATGTCTGGGATTCCCCAACCGAGAGGACAAGAATATATGGGGAGAGAATGCTCTCCCAAGATCTCCCTGACATGTTCGATTTTCTGAAGAGCAAGTGGCCCGAGGGCGATGACCAGGTAAAAAATTGTGCCGATTTTGAACTGGAGCATAAAATGGTCAACGACCTTCTTCTCCAGGAAGACCGGCTGAGCATGGCTTTCGGTCTTGAAGTGCGGGTGCCGTTCCTGGATGAAGATCTAGCAGGTGCACTGTCGGCATTACCTAGCTCTACCAGAATCCCAGGCGGAAAATTAAAAAAATTGATGAAAGACACAGTCTCAGCGTGGGTACCGAAAACTGTTCTTAATCGACCCAAAAGCGGTTTCCAGATTCCGGTCCACCTGTTGTTTGAAAGTCACCTTAAGCCTCTGGCCCACAAATATCTTCCCAGGGAAAGGCTTGAAAAAGAAGGGCTTTTCAACCCCCGATTTGTTAATAACATCATGCGGGCCAAACCAAGCCCCAGATTGCGATGGCACTATTTCCTATTGTACCTGATGATCGGAACCAATATCTGGATTGATGTGTTCCAAAACAATAGTCAAACTCCCCAATGGTCGAAAAAAAACTAAACGTCAATCAGGTACTAGACCGTGTTTACCTCTGGAGCAAAAACCAGGGGTTTATAGGCTATAACAAACATGATGGTCTGAACAGCTCTTTGCTTAACCTGCTATTGGGCTGGGCGAAATGGCCGCGAATCATTGCAATCCAGACCGTTATGCGGGCTCCGGTAAACATCAGACCTCTGCTCGGAGTGGCCAAGACTATCAACCCGAAGGGTATCGCTCTTTTCACTCTGGGGTTATTGGATCGCTTTAAGCACAGCCGGGACGAGACCTATCTTCACGAAGCCGAACAGGCTCTCTCCCTGCTCATGAGAATTCAAAGCCCATCCACGGAATGGTCTGGAACCAGTTGGGGATATCCGTACCCTTGGCAAGATCTCGGATTCTTTGCCCCCCCCCATACCCCCAATGCGGTCGTCACCTCCTTTGTATGCGAAGCGCTCCTCGAAGCTTACCGGGTTACCGGCAACCCAGACTATTTGAGTACTGTCCGGAGTTCCATAAATTTTTTCCTGAATGACCTGACCGTGATACTCGACACTCCTGACGTTCTGTGTCTTGGCTATATGCCCCTGCCGATGACTATGAAAGTAATGGATGTCTCCATTCTTGTCGGCGCAGTGCTGAGTCAGTATACCGAACTGTCGAAGGAAGCCCCCCTTCTTGACAAGGCCCGAAGGCTCGTTGGTTTTGTGGTTTCCAAGCAGACCGATTATGGGGCCTGGTATTACACCGACCCGCCGGGAGACTCACTAATCGGTCACGACAATTACCACACAGGATTCATTCTCGACGCTCTGTGGCGTTATATGGAATCAAGCGACGACTGGAACTGGAAGAAAAATTACGAAACCGGGTTGAAGTTTTACGCCGAACAACTTTTCAACATGGACGGATCACCCCGCTGGATGAGTGACAAAAACTTCCCCCATGACATACACGGTTCAGCCCAGGGCCTTATCACCTTTTCGCAGGCAACTGCCAACGGTTACGACTACCGGGAGCTACTTGAAAAAATACTTACCTGGGCCCTGGAGAATATGTATGATGCAAGTGGACGCTTTTATTATCAGAAGAAATCCAGCTACACCAAAAAATTCACTCTTCTCCGATGGTGTAACGCCTGGATGTTTAGAGGGCTGTCATCTTATCAGGCAAACTCTACAGTAATAGAAGGGTGATATTTTGCATGGTTCAGAATTGGCATATGATCCGGATATTGGGTTGCTTGAACGCCTCTATATCAGGATTTTCGGGGCACCAATCAACGGTTTACAGATCAGAATAAGACGAATCATGCCTAAAATCTCTGGAAACCCAACCTCAATCCTTGATGCCGGCTGTGGTCGGGGAGTGTTCACCTACCTCATGGCCCGGAAATTTCCCGAAGCCACAGTTAGAGGTATCGACACAGACCAAAATCAGTTAAGAAAAAATTCAGTTATTGCCAAAATAGCCAAATTCAAGAATGTTTATTTCGAACAACAGAATGTATCAGCATTATCATTTACTGATGAATTTGATTTAGTTCTTTCCGTAGACAACATTGAACATATAGAAGACGACCACCAGGCATTGACATCCCTGGCCAAAGCTTTAAAATCTGGGGGGGAACTAGTACTACATGTTCCAGCTTATGAACGTCGCTGGTTTATCTTCACATTTCAGACAAACTTCGATGTACCTGGTCATTACCGCCCAGGTTATACACTGAATGATATTACCAGAAAAATATCAGAGGCCGGACTCGAAATCAAAGAAGCCTGCTACACCTACGGTTTTCTCGAGAACGTCAGCAATAACATTTCATATCTCATTACTAAAGCTGAGGCCAAAAACAAGCTCGTATATGCTATGATTTATCCTCTTCTCAATTTCATTTCTTGGATGGGAAGAAATAGCAGGCCTGAAAAAGGAGCCGGTATATTGATTATTGCATTTAAACCTGAGTAATTTTCCAGTTGGACTTCTATTGCTATAGACAACAAGCTCTTTTGACTAGATTCATTTATATGTGAGATCAGATAATGACAGACCCTATCCTTCCCCAAAAAAGCTTTCTAAGAACATTCTTACCTGCCCCTTTGTACCATGTTGCTCAAAAAGGCGGCATGGGAAGAATGTGGAGAATGCTGTTCGTCATCGGCATCAGTTACTCAAAGACATTTTTTTATCTTCTCCGTAAACGAGGTCTCAAAGCTGCGTGGATATTCCTGGCGGTTAAATTATTCACACCAGTAGGACCTGGTGGGGCAGGGGTCTTCTGGTTTATTGCAGGACCGATTATTCGTCGTTTCCCGTCATTGTATCATTTCCCTCGCCAAATAGAACTGGAGATCAGCACTGAATGCAGCAAGAAATGTCTACATTGTGAACATACTTGGTGGAAACCCGAAGCCCAGGTACAAAAACAGCTTACTTATAAAGAAGTAAAATTCATCATTGAACAATTCCCTGGTCTACGTTGGATAAGCCTAGTTGGAGAAGGGAGTTCATTTGAGCATCCAGACATGCTTAGTTTCATCAAATATGTAAAAGAAAAGGAAATCATGTGCTACATGGTCGACCACCTCAGTGACTGGACAGATGAAACCGTCGAGGCAGTTATTGATAATGATATGGATGGAATAATTATTTCATTGGATGGTGCGACAAAAAGCACATATGAAAAACTTAAAGTCGGATGCGACTTTGATAATGTTCAAAAAAATATCCGTAAATTAATTGCTGCGAAGAAAGAAAAGAACACTCCTATCCCTGAAATCACTTTCACTTTCATCGCAATGAAAAAGAATGTTCATGAAATTCCTGACTATGTCGACTTCATCGCCAGCCTTGGGAAAAGAGCTGATTTTGGTGCCGGATCGCGCATTGGGGTTACCCGCATGTTGGCATTCCAACAGATACTTCATATGCAGCTTGATGACATCCCCCAAGAAATCATCGATGATGCCAATGAACGTGCAAGTAAACACGATCTTTTTATAAATTTCACCGGTACAAATGTCAGAGATGAGTTACCAGATCCTTCTTGCTGCATAGCATGGATGGAACCATACATCTTTATGCCAGGTCTTATTTCTCAATGCTGTGCGGTTTTCATTTCAAACAATCGTGAATTCATAAAAAAATATTCATTGGGAGATTTATTCGAAAATGATTTCAAGACCCATTGGAGAAGTAAACCATATAAAACACTTAGGAATATAATCAACAAACCAGACCAACCTATCCCTATTCAGTGTGCAGGATGTCGTGTCTTCAACACCCTACCACGCGAAAAAAAATACGGAATCATGAATACTCATACGGGCGAAGTTTTCAACTTGAAAGAATTTTACAGTCACTATATGGGAGACAACATGAAATGGCGATATGAAGATGTTATCCAAGAGTTGGATCAATAATTACCCTTTTGAATTTCCCGACGTATAGCGCATGACGGTCAAAGAGCATTTATATGTTGGTGCTGTGGCATCAATCCCAGCTACGATTTGCTCCTCTCCAAAGTCTGTTGTTCTGATCATCACATCCGTGTTGATTGATGCAGACCACTATTTCTTTTATATGATCCACGAAAAACGGATACTTCTTAATCCTAATGTCTTTATGAAAGAGCATAGCAATTGGGAATATTTCGGCCCCAGGATTCACCTTTTTCACAATTATGACACGGCTATATTGAGTTTGTTAGCGGCTATTCATTTTAGCGGAATATGGTGGTTTATCGGGGCCGGAATCTGGTTACATCTGATTTGCGACCAAGTTGCAACATATAGAAAATATCGATTTATGCGTATCAGATCTCTTCTTGGAGATTTAATTCGCTACTGTAAATATTTAAAAGCAACAGCCAGAGGGCAACAGAATGAGTTCATGCTTAATTGGCGTAATACTTGGATCAATCATATAATAAAATCTTTTCCTGAAAAAAGTTATCAGGATATAATGAGTCATTGCCAATTATCAGATAAATATACTGAAGAGCCTATCAAACATTCTGACGATCTTGGCTCCTGGCGCCATGTACTATAACGCTCTTATCACATGGCATATCATAAATCCTATCTGTTCCGCTTGGAGACAAAATGTCAGGGATCAAAGCACTTGTTCTTGCCGGTGGCCGAGGCAAAAGGCTGGAAGGTATCTCCGCAAAAACCAATAAATGTATGTTGCTCTTCGATAGTCAACCACTTATATCATATAGCCTCTCTAATGCCATTCGAGCAGGGGTTAAAGAAATTGTTATAGTAGTCGGCTACAGAGCCGAAGATATTATCAATCATTTCGGAAATTCATTTAAAAACACAAAAATCAGATATGTTATCCAATCAGAACAAAAAGGTCTGGTCGACGCAATCGACTGCTCACGTGAAGCCCTCGACGGAAGTGATTTCATGACATTTCTTGGAGACGAAATTCTTATCAACCCTCGTCACCGGGAAATGATGACACTCTTCAATAATCCTGAAATATTTGTGGTATGTGGAGTTGTTAAGGCGACCAACAGGCAAAACATTTCTAAAACATATGCAATCATTCAGGACCAAAATTCATTTGTATACAGACTGATCGAAAAACCCAGGAACCCTCTTAATGACATTATGGGTACAGGTAATTGCATCTTCAGGAATGACATTTTTGAGTTTATTTCTCACACCCCTATCAACCAGATAAGAGGTGAAAAAGAGTTGGTAGACATGATCCAGTGCTCAATTGATGAAGGGAACATGGTTAAATCTTTCAATATTGGTAAAGGTTATATAAATATTAATACCGAAGAAGATATTGCTTCGGCCGAGATGATGTTCAAAAAACTCTAGGAAGAGGTAGTGTTATGAAAGTTCTTGTCACAGGAGGGTGTGGTTTTATAGGCTCACATGTCTGTGAATTCTACAGAAATATAGGATGGGATGTTGTTTCTATCGACAACATGACGAAATATGAACTTGAAAAAACAGGATATGATGCCGAAAAAGCCCGTAATTTCAATTGGAATTTCCTGGAAGACATGGGCGTCAAAAACGTTAAAGCCGATATAAGAAATATTGATGAAGTCCTGAATGCTTCTTCAGGCTGTGATTATATCGTTCATACCGCAGCCCAGCCTGCAATGACTCTATCCACCGCAGATCCATATCTTGACCTCACATGCAATGTTGTCGGCACTTACAACGTTCTTGAAGCTGCAAGAAACCACAACATACCTATCGTTTCATGTGCTTCAATTCATGTTTATGGCACTGATATCAATAGCACACTGAGCGAAGCTGAGACAAGATACATCAGGAATCCTGCATCAATTGACGAAACTGCAACTGTCCTCACCGGAAACTTAACCCCCCTCCACGCATCTAAATTCTCTGCTGAATGTTATGTCCGCACTTTTATAGATACATACAAGGTAAAAGCCGCCAGTTTCAGACTAACGGGTTTATATGGTACTCGCCAATTCGGTGGAGAAGATCACGGATGGGTGGCCAACTTCTCCATCAGAGCTCTCGCCAACAGACCGATTACTATCTTCAACACAGGAAAACAAGTCCGTGATATTCTTTATGCAACTGATCTCTGTAAAGCGTTTCATGCATTTTATGAAAAACAGGTGCCGGGTATCTACAACATCGGTGGGGGTGAAAAGACGGCTATTTCTCTCATTGAGTGCCTTAGTTATCTGGAGGAGCTGTTAGGGAGAGAAATCGAATATCACTTCGGAGGTGAACGCTGGGGTGACCTTTATTACTGGATTTCTGACTGTCACAAAGCTGAAAAACTTCTTGGATGGAAGGCCGAAACTAAACCACACGAAGGTATTAAAATGCTTGTGGAGTGGATTAACGACAATATGGATATATTCCAGTAGCCACAAAGACAATATATTATGCACATAACCCATATATGTCCCCGCTTCAAAACTTTTCATGGAGGTGGAGAGCCGGTCTTATTAAATCTCTTTCGGGAACTTTCCCAAATCGGTATTGACAACACAGTCCTAACCTGCAATATCCCTGAAAACATGCAGGAATGCCTAGACAACAAAATAAAGCTGCGCACGCTTCCGGCATTCCTCAGAAAGGAATACAATAATGTCCTTTTGAGCGGTTTTGTTGATTTGCTTTCCTCTGTATTACTTATTTTTTTTATTGAAAGAAATACTGATGCCGTCTGTTTTCATACAGAAGGAGTTATTCCTGGTCTGTTCTTCTATAAATCATTCTTACGAACAAAACCCACATTGTATTTTTGTTTCCAACCACCCAGATTCGCCTATGACACAACCAAAGAAACCGCTATATCAGGAGGTTTATTAGGATTTTTTGTACCTATATTCAAAACTGTGTATCGACCGTTCGACAGAGCTGCAGTAAGAAAAGCTGACTACGTTGCAACATTTTCGAAAGGTTACAAACAATGGATCGAGGATATTTACGGAATTGTTGATGTGAAAGTCATCCCCCCCGGCGTTACTGCACCGACCACACTGGTTAGACTCCCATCAGAAATCTCTTTACGCCTGAAAGAAGGAAAAGGCAAAACCCTGATTTGTGTCGGCAAATTGGTTACTTGGAAGCATGTCGACAGATTGATTGACATTGTAGCAATTCTGAAAAAAAACCACCCTGTAATCAGATTACTGGTAGTTGGAGATGGTCCTTGCTTGTCATCACTTAAAAAACAGGTGACTGATTTGCACCTGAAAGAGGAGATTATCTTCTGTGGTTATGTTGAATCCGAAAAAGTATACAGCTACTGCACACACGCCGATCTCATGGTTTTAATGGAGAAAAACGCCTCTTTCGGACTTGCAATTGTTGAAGCTAACAGTGTCGGGTTACCAGTCATGGCTTTCTCTGGAGGAGGACCCACTGATATAATATGTCCCGGAAAAAACGGTTATCTGCTTGATCCAAAAATGGATAATTCTGGTATTGCAAAATCAATCAGCAACCATCTTGGGAACAAAACCGTTATGCAGCAAATGAGCGAAGAATCAAAAAAAATCTCTTCCAAGTATACCTGGAGGAAATTCACTGAAATGTTTATTCAGACACTTTCTGTAGAGAAAAAAGAACCAATTAATCCGGTTTAAAGACAACTTTTCGTAAGAAAAACACCAGATCTCTCCTGAGTCTATGGAAAATCAACCGCGGGTCTCGGAAAAGAAGTTGCAAGGCATAAACGGCGCTTTTCTTAAGTCTCAATCTCCGAAATTTCAACATCCATCGACAAAGTTCCTCACGTGAAACTCGTTGGGCAATAACAATAAATTCGTCAAGGACCTGTTTGGGTTGATTCATGGTTGCAATGAGGTCCAGGCGCTCCCAGTCCATATTCTCAGAGACAAGACCCTTTTCCATGGCAAACTCCCAAATTTTGGTCCCAGGATACGGCATCGGCAAGAAAACCTGAATTTTTTTAATAGGTGAACTTTTAACAAAATCATATGTTTGTCTGATATTCTCTGTTGTCTCTTCCGGAAATCCTATTATGAAACTAGCTTCACTGTCAAAACCATGTTTGTCAAGTAGCTCGACGGCACGGCGATTTTTCTCGACGGTAGTCATTTTATTTATATATTTAAGTGTCTTATCGCACCCGGACTCCAATCCCATACTTACATGAGTACAGTTCATTTTTTTCAATACTTTCAAAAGCGATTCATTTATATGGTCTGAACGTGTGCATATAGTTACAACCACTCTTTCTGTAAGCCCTTTAGCTTGCATAAGGTTCGCAATTTCTTCCACTCGCTCAAATTTCACCGTAAACAAATCATCCCAGAACTTAACTCGCTTGATATGTGGATACTTATCAAGATGGAACTCTATTGTCTCAATTACTTTTGCAGGAGACATCCAATGGACATTATTGTGATATCCCGTTGCACAATATGCACAACGATAGGGGCAGCCTCTTGAAGACATAAGACATAGAATATCACTTGACTTATTCCCATAAAGCAAATCTGGTATAGGCAAGTCATCAAGATCAAGCAAAGGTTGAGCATATCCCGTCAGGACCAGTTTCCCATCATCATAAAAGACGAGTCCATTGATGTTCCTTAACTTATTTTTATCCCATCCATTATCATAAATCTGAAGTAGCTTAAGGAAGGTGTGTTCACCTTCTCCCCTTACTCCAACATCAATGTCTTTAGATATTATATGGGGTAGAGTTGTAATTTGTTCTCCGCCAACAACAACATGGATTCCGAGTTCTTTACAAAGAAGTGAAATCTTTAAAGCGTGACCAAATGTTGCTGCAAAACACGATATACCTACAATATCAGGCTTTTCATCACTAATAACTTTTTTGTTTATCTGGTGAACAATCTTTATAGAACACGAAATGTTATTTTCGCAATAACTCTTTATGTATGACAGTCCTATAGGAATTGTCACTAACTCGCTTGATGTAGTAAAATTACTTGGGGATACAAACAATATTTTAATCATAATATTTGGTTCATTCGTCTTTAAGTTGAAAGCCGTGGATTAAGCAGTCCGCAGTGTTGGTGGATTTTGAGGAGGAAATAGGCAACGTCTTTGTAGCCGTAGGCCATCCTCTTCAATCGTTTAATCTTGTTGTTGATGCCC